>JACMJO010000200.1 GCA_014380605.1 Fimbriimonadaceae bacterium
CAAATGCAAGCTGTGGCAACCTTTCCTGCACGCTTACAATCTACATCAGGTTTTAGGCTCGGGCGAAGTAATAGTGCTTCTTACCGTTTTTCATGGTAGTTTTGCGAACGTACTTCTTGCCATCGCGATAAAAATGCGTTTGGCTAAAATAAGCTGCCTTAGTGCGATTGAGCTTGCTCTGGCTCTTTCGATCTTGCTCATATCGGTGAGCGGAGTAAAGGGCGCCTGCGGCACCCGCAAAGAACAGCGTATTGTCCTTCTTCAAAAGGCCAAGGACTCCCAGTCCACCCGCCACGTAGGCGATGTTCCGCCATTCGTTCTTTTTGTCCTGGCGTCGGCCAATTAGCTTGTCTAGGTCCTTGAGGCTCTGAGCCTCCACCATCGTCGGCGTCGCTATACCCAGTGCGATGCTACCGATTGCCAAGCCAGTTGTGAGTTTCTTAATCCAGTTATTCATATCTACCCCTCCTGAGAGTTGTAGCCCCAAAACGAGGGTTCGGATCGGTATGTTCCGTTGGACCCGGGCCCAAGCAGTGATCTTCACGGGACCTTCATCCTTGGTGAACAACCTACGAATAAGGGTCAACGGTCGTATTTGTTGGCCGCTTACTGACCAATTCGTTTGGGACCACTGCCGTCCGCGTTGCAGACGTAAAGCGCCATCTTTTCCCCGTCACTGACTGCGAATATCGCTCTCTTACCGTCGGGCGACCATCGAATGCTCTCAGTACGGTATGCAAAGGTGGATAGAGTTCTACCCCGCATGTTATGAAGGAGGAAGCTCTGGGAATTCTTGGTTAGGTGGGACATGTAGGAAACTGATCCGTTCGGTCCAAACTCAGGATAGTAGTTGTGCTTGGCAGGGTCCGAAATTCGTAGCGGATTACTCCCATCGGGATTGATGACCCAGATCTGATCCTTACCATCGCCAAGCTCCCGGAAGTAGGCGATTTTCGTTCCGTCTGGCGACCAAACCGGGTCAAAGGCTTGCCCGCGTCCAAATGTGATTTGCCTTACGTCTTGGCCATCGAGTGTGCAGGTGAAGCACTGCTGCTCTCGGTTGGTAAGGCGGGCCGCGAAAACGATACGATTCGTTTTGGAACATCGTGCGCCGCCTCCCACCACTAGGTTCAGCCCAAGGGATGTCTCAGTCTTAGAGGCGATGTCAAACCGGCAGAGATCGTCGCCGGTTGCGGTGGGTTTTATGTAAATCAGCGATGCTCCGTCGCCAGTCCACTCTGGCCGCCCGACCCCGCTGGTCACGATCCGTGCGTTCGAACCATCCGCGTTCGCAATCCAGATGTTGCGCTTCTTCGGGTCGAAGTTAACCGCGTCATCGAGCTTTGAATAGACGATCCGTTTGGAGTTTGGCGAGAAGCCGTACGCGAGAAATGCAGTGGGCAGCGGGCCAACGGGCAACACTTTCGGACTAGATTGAGGGGACGCAAATGCGATCGCGATGGCGAGCGAGGCGAGCATACGATCAATACGCAAGTGTGCATTTTCCGCGTTCCACCAAATGCAAGCATTGGAGCGTTCCCGGACTACAGAGTGCTCTAGTCGATGCAATCAGTAGGTAGCGTCGCTTCTTAGGGCATTCGGCACGGCCTCGTTTTCGGAAGCGCGCAGCCCGTACAATAGAAATGCCCATGGCATTCGCAAGCATTTCTGAAGCGCTGGAAGATCTCAGAGCCGGCAAGATGATCGTCGTGGTCGACGACCCGGACCGCGAAAATGAAGGCGATTTAGTCTGCGCGGCTGAAGCCTGTACCCCGGAAATCATGAACTTCATGATCACCTATGGCCGCGGTGTGCCGTTCATTCCAACGACGGCAGAGCGGCTTCAGGCCCTCGGAATCCCGATGATGACCAAGCAGAACACGGCTCGGCACGGTACTGCGATGGCAGAAACCGTCGATGCCTTGCGCGGTGCGACTACCGGCGTATCCGCGTTTGATCGGGCAAAAACGGTCGAGGTCTTCATCGATGAGAATGCGAAGCCGGAGGACCTCGGTCGGCCGGGCCACATCATCCCTTTGCGGGCAGAGAAAGGCGGAGTGCTCAAGCGAGCGGGCCATACCGAGGCGATCGTTGATCTTTGCGAACTTGCCGGGTTCAAATCGGCGGGTGTTGGCTGTGAAATTCTTAGCGACGACGGCTCGATGATGAGGCTCGACGGGTTGATTCCATTTGCCGAGCGGCATGAGCTGAAAATCGTCACCATTGCCGACCTCATCGCCTACCGACGAAAAAACGAGAAGCTAGTGACAAGGGTCGCTGGCCCTATCGACTTCCCCACCAAGTTCGGCCACTTCCAACTTTTTGCTTACGAGCCCAGCGTCGAGCCGCATCCCTATGTAGCGATCGTTAAAGGCGATGTCTGTACCGAAGAACCCGTGCTTGTTCGCATCCACTCCTCCTGCCTCACGGGCGACCTATTGGGATCCCTTCGATGCGATTGTGGCGATCAACTCCAGATGGCTTTGGAGAAGATTGAGGCGGAAGGTCGCGGCGTGGTGCTCTACATCGCCCAGGAAGGTCGCGGGATTGGGCTAATCAACAAGCTGAAGGCGTATGAGCTTCAGGACCAGGGAATGGATACGGTTGAGGCTAACCATGCGCTTGGTTTCAAGGCCGATTTGCGAGACTACGGCTTAGGGGCGCAAGTCCTCGCCGATCTGGGTTTGAGAAAGCTTAGATTGATGACCAACAATCCTAAGAAAGTCAGCGGGCTGCAGGGTTACGGGCTGGAGATTGTAGAGCACGTTCCTTTGATTGCCGGACCAGAGGAGCCCCGAGCCAAGTACCTCGGCACCAAGCGCGACAAGCTTGGCCATATGTTGCCGAAGGAGTGACCTACGCCCGAGCTCGGGCAATGTTCAGGATCGTTAGGTAGTGCTTACGTAGGGTTTGGCCCGGACGCTCTGCGATGAGCTTGTGAATGCCTTGGTAAATTCGATCTGACTTTTTCGCGGGTAGCGAGATGTGGTCGGAGAATGTCTTGAGTAGTTCGATGTAGTGATCTGGTGAGTAGTCCACGTACCACCCGTATCTCTTTGACTCCACAAACTCGAAGTGGCCGGTCTTGGTCATATCCTCTCGCTCGTCGGGCGTCTCCTCGGAAGCGGGCCGTGGCCAGGTCCATCGGATGTTTCCTTCCAGTACCTCGTGGTAGACGTCGCTGATTCGCTCGAACAGCCGGTCATAGTCAGGTGGAAAGGTGTGACCTCCCGAAGCGACTGCCAGATAACCCCTTGGTCGCAGCACTTCGTGGGCTTTGGTGTAGCGCCGCATCGGGTCTAGCCAGTGCCAGGCGGTGATGGTGAAGACAAGATCGAAGGCTTCTTCTATTGGGCTCCAATCTTCGAATGCGGAGCAGACCACCTTCACGTTCGGAAAGGTCGAGAGATTGGTAGCGGCGACCGCCGCCATCCGGGGGCCGATCTCGACACAGGTGAGCTTCCCGCACAGTTCCGCCAAGGGAATACTGGCTTGCCCGGTTCCGGGACCAACCTCTACTACCGAGGACTTCCAATCCAAAGAGCAGATGTCGCGCAGGTCCGAAAAAACTTGCGGCGGATAGGTGGGCCTGGCTTGCCCATAGAAGCTGGCAACTTGATCGAAGACGAACGGTGAGTATTTACTCACGAGCTACCTCTTCTTTGACTTGGACTTCTTCCGTACCGCGACAGCAACGGCTCCGTCGATCCATTCTCCAAGCTTTGGCCCATCTTCAAGAACCTCATCCGGGACTTCGTAGTAAGGCATTGGGCCGCCGTTGTTCCCTTCAACAACCCACTGTGGCATGCCAAAGGCCTGATACTCTGGAAAGTTCACATCGTCGACTTTGAAGTACAGTCGATCATCGTCGATCACGGCAAAGAAGATTCCGTCGCAATACAGGCCAACCCCGCCAAACATCTTTCGATGGGTGATGGAGCGGACTACGACTAGCTTCGAAATGAATCGCTGAACAGCGGCTTCGGTGACGGGCATTTGGATTCCTTGCCTATTTTGGTTAGGATTACTCTAGTGTTCACCAAAACCGCCCAGTTTTACGATGCCGTCTACTCCTTCAAGGACTACCCCCAAGAGGCAGAGCGAATCCATGAAGTCATCGAAAGCCATCTGAAGTCTGGTGGAACGGACTTGGTGGATGTTGCGTGTGGAACGGGCAAACATCTGTTCGAGTTCACCAAGTGGTTCAACGTGTATGGAGTTGACCTCGATCCCGAACTTCTAAGGATCGCGGCCGGCCCCATCCAGGAGGAAAGACTATATGAGGGCGACATGCGGACCTTCGATCTGGGATTCAAGGTCGATATCGTGACGTGCCTGTTCAGTTCTGTAGCGTACATGACAACGATCGACGAACTGCGACAAGCCGTAGCCAATTTAGTTCGGCATTTGAAACCTGGCGGAGTCCTCGTCCTAGAGCCGTTCCTCTATCCCGAAAGCTGGACTCCAGGTTTTCTCCACTTCCTTCACGTCGACGAGCCTGACCTTAAGATCGCAAGGATGTCTCGATCAGAGCAGTCAGGAAGGGTTGCAATCTTGAATTTCGAGTACCTGATCGGAACCCCTGAAGGAGTCTTCCGAGAGTCGGAGAGGCATGAGTTGGGGCTGTTCAAGCAGTCGGAGTATGAGGCGGCGATGACCAACTGTGGCCTTCAGGTGGACTACGATCCGATCGGGCCGATGGGCAGAGGATTGTTTGTCGGGGTCAAGACGGACTAGCTATGGGCGAATATCGAGGTCGAAACGCTGTTTGATTGAATTGCCGTCGGAGGGAAAGTAGGTGACTCGAATCGGTCGGAAAATAGGATTGCCATCGTCATCGGGCAACCATTGAACCAGGAATCTGTCTCCCTCAGCGAGAGTCATGGAGTTATTCCGTTTGAGTATGGCTTTGATTTCCTTTGTCGTTGGAAATCGTTTGTATTGGCCGTAGAACCGCATTGCCGCTTCGCCTGCAATCCCAAGGGTTCCAGTCTGATGCCGCTTGTTACTTGAAAGTTCGACCCAAAACAGCACGATTCCCGCGCCGCACCCGAGTACGACTAAGAACAGCATTCCTACCGCGAGAATCCTCAGCTTTCCAAGTTTGTTACTTGCCATCATCGCTGAACTCACCTCTAGGTTACTCTGGTCAATCAGGATGAGAATTGCGGCCTCCCCAACGCGTAGAATGAGGGGAACTAATGGCTGCTCAAAAAACGGTTGTCGTTGTCGGCGGGGGCCTCGCCGGCCTCATGGCCACCATGAAGCTCGCGGAAGCGGGCCACAAAGTCAAACTCTTTTCTCTGGTACCCGTGAAACGGTCTCACAGCGTCTGCGCTCAGGGTGGCATCAACGGAGCCGTCAATTTACGCGGCGAAGGCGACTCCCCCTATCTCCACTTTGAAGACACGATCACCGGTGGCGACTTCCTCAACCACCAACCCCCCGTGATGCGGATGGCAGAGAGAGCCCCCGCCATCATTTTTCTCCTGGACAGGATGGGCGTTCCGTTCAATCGGACCAGCGAGGGCCTGCTCAGCTTCCGCCGATTCGGAGGCACGCTCAAACACCGCACTGCCTATGCGGGAGCCACCACCGGGCAACAATTGCTCTATGCCTTAGATGAGCAGGTTCGTCGGTGGGAGTCTTCCAATCTGGTTGAGAAGTATGAGGGATGGGAGTTCCTCGGCCTCATCAAGAACGCGGATGGGAAATGCATCGGCATCACCGCGCAGAACCTTCGCTTGATGGAGATCGAGTCCTTTGCCTGTGATTCCGCGATCATCGCCACCGGCGGGAACGGGGTCATCTTTGGCAAGTCGACGAACTCCATCATCAACACTGGTGCGGCAGTGTCCATCTGCTACCAACAAGGCGTCAAGTACGGAAACCCCGAAATGGTGCAAATCCATCCGACCGCGATTCCGGGCGAGGACAAATGCCGGTTGATGTCGGAATCCGTTCGGGCCGAGGGTGGACGCCTTTGGAGCCCACGAGACCCAATGGACTCCCGAAAGCCAGTCGAGATTCCTGAGAAGGATCGCTGGTACTTCTGCGAGGAGCTGGACCCAGTCTACGGGAACCTACTGAGTCGTGACTTGGTGAGCTTTGCGATCTACTGTGTCTGCAAAAAGGGCGCAGGAGTAGGCGGCAGGCAACAGGTTTATCTGGACATAACCCAGCTTCACGAGAGCCACGGGGGTCCCTTTACGCGGGAAGCCATAAACGACAAGCTCGAAGGCGTTCTCGAAATCTATGAGAAGTTCATGCGCGAGGACCCGATCGAGACTCCTATGCGCATCTACCCGGCAGTCCATTACACCATGGGCGGCCTCTGGGTGGACTACAACTTGAACTCAGACGGCGCATGGAATCCCGACGAGCCTCGGAACCAGATGACCAACGTTTCTGGACTCTACGCAGCGGGGGAAGCCGACTATCAGTACCACGGTGCGAATCGACTTGGAGCAAACGCTCTGTTGGCCTGTCTTGTGAGCGGCGAGATATCTGCTCAGGGAGCAATGGCTTACATGCGGGAGACCGGCGGAGTGGATGCCTCTTCCGAGCTCTTCGAATGGGCCCAAAAGGAGCGGCAAGCCGAGTACGACCACCTCCGAACGAGCAACGGCTCCGAGAACCCCTATCGACTTCATGCCGAATTGGCAGATACGATGTGGAATAACTGTGGCATCTGGAGGCTGCAGTCCGATCTGATCAAAGCTCGAGAGAAGCTGGATGAACTTTCCGTACGCTCTCATCAATGCGATTTGGTGGACAACAGCGGTTGGGCCAACCAAGCCGTCCCGTTCACCCGCGCCCTGGCCAATATGATTGAGCTGTCGAAAGCGATAGTCGGCGGAGCGATTGTCCGCGACGAGAGCCGCGGCGCCCACTTCAAGATGGACACTCCGGATCGAGACGACGTGAACTGGCTGAAAACCACTCTGGCAAGCCACACGAACGAGGGGCCAACCTTCGAATTTGAACCGATCGACTGCCGCTACATCGCCCCCCGCGCTCGAAAATACCGAATCAATCAGAACAAGGTTGTAAAGGAGATTTTGGGCGAAGAAGCACTGCAGGGTGTTGGGAAAGAGGCTCAAACGATTAACATTTAGTCCGCTACATTGACGCCCAGACTGTCTTGCGCTAGCATGGGATCATGGATAAACGCGTCCTTAGTGCGGTGGTCATCTTCGCAGGCGGTCTGGCGGTTGCCGGAGGCTATTACTACCAGTCGCGGAAGCTGATCGGAAAGCAGGCGGACGGTTCGTACATCGTTTCTACCAACCAGACGTTGACCCCAGCTGGCAAGGCAGTAACCTTACAAGGTCAGCGGCCAAAGGACCTTATTGCAAGTCCTGATGGTCGCTTTATCGCGATCCTTGCTCATCGAAAGGTGATCGTCACGGATCGGGAAGGAAAGATCGTCTCCGAACTCGCTGCAGTGACGGGTCCGGTTGGTATCGCATGGTCGCCCGATGGTTCGAATGTTTTCGCCTCGACCACAGAGGGCAAGATTTTGCAGGCAAGCTGGGACGGCGTCAAACTAGCCAAAACCCGCGACATACTCGCGAAATCCACCTTGGCAGGGCCACCGAAGACCCGACTCGATTTGCACCTTGCGGGGTTGGCGATTTCGCCCGATGGCAAGGCGCTTTTCGCCGCGATGACTACGGCCAATGCGATCGCGGTGATCGCTACGGGTTCCGGCGAAGTGCAAAGAGTTCTGGACATAGGAGTCGCTCCGTATCATGTTGCCCTTAGTCCCAATGGGAAGACGCTGGTCGCAGCTAATCGAGGTGGGCGACGTGTTGAACCATCTTCTGCACAACTCGACCCGGGAACGGACAAACCATTTGAGGGAACGGGTGTATCGACTGCTAATTCCGCGGGAACACCAGTACAAATCGATCCCACGACCGACGCCGCTTGGAAAGGATCGGTTTCCTTTATCGATACGGCCTCTTTGGTCATTCGCGAGGTATCGGTGGGTCGACAGCCTTCCGGAATGGCGTTTTCACCAGATGGCGAGACCCTGTATGTCACTGAGTCCGACTCGGACAGCATCAGCTTTGTTGATGTGAGATCGGCCCAGGTTCGAGGGAACCTGAGTGTCCGACCTCCCGAGGATCCTCAGTTCGGTCAGATTCCTACCGACGTGGAGGTTAGTTCGGATGGTCAGCGATTGTTCGTCGCATTAGGTGGCATCAACGCAGTTGCGGTTGTGGACCTGAAGGGTCAGCCCAAGGTTGCAGGCTATGTTCCAACGGGCTGGTTCCCAATCGCTCTGCATGTCCAGGACGATCGAGTCTTCGTAGGAAGCGCCAAGGGCATAGGCTCCCGTCCAAGTTCCAAAACCACCGGCCTTGGAGTCCATGACAACGTAGGCCTCTTCCAATCGATTCCCCTTGAAGATTTCAAAGATCTGCGCTTATCCAGCCAGTTGGTGGCCAAGAACAACCTTTGGAATGAACTCCCTAAATCGCGGGCCGGACGAAAACCCGTTCCGGTTCCACAGAGGCTAGGCGAGCCGTCGGTCTTCAAGCATGTCGTCTACATCATCAAAGAGAATCTAACTTACGACTCGACGCTCGGAGATATGAAGGAAGGAAACGGCGATCCTTCGCTCTGCACCTTTGGTGAACAAGTCTCTCCCAACCACCACGCCTTGGCCCGCGA
>JACMJO010000201.1 GCA_014380605.1 Fimbriimonadaceae bacterium
AGCGTCGCCATTCCGGCTTCGCTCTTGATGAAGTCCTTGATCTTCCCCACCAGGCTGATCCCCGCCACGCCGATATCCACCGTGTCGTCCGCCGGATAGTATTGTGACTTCGCCGTCCGAATCTGCGCGGCACAAAACGCTTGGCTCTTCAGCCCCGCTCGCTGGAACGCCGCGATCAGGCGCTTGTCCTCGATGATCCGCCGATTCGCGTCAGGGCCATAGGCTTCAAATCCCGTTTGCCAGTTCAGCGCTACCAAAACGCCCGGCCCTGAAACATCCAGGCCGAATTTCCGAAAGTCCCTCTGGAAACCCTCCGGGTCCTTAGCCTTGTAGTCCAAAAGCATCTTGCCCAATGAGCCAGCGCCATCTTTCAGCGACGCGAACTGGATAAACCCGACCGACACATAGCCCGTGTCGTAGGTGTTCACCGAGTCGAACCCTCCCTCCAAAATCGAGACCGCCTTCATCACCCGCGACTCGCTCGGAGTGACCCCCGCCAGCTTTATCAGGGCGTCCACCTCTTTCTCCGGCAATGAACTCACCCGCTTCCCCGCCGAGATGATGCCCTGATCGAAACGGTAGTACGGGTAGCGAGGCCGCATCTTGGTGTTGTCCTGATAGGTCAGCTCGGTGCCGTCGTCGAACTTGATCCGGTGCTCCATCGGCACCACCGCTTCAGCGAACATGGGAGGGTCGCCGGGCGGAGGATTCTGAACCGTTGCGCTCCCCACCGTCGTTGTGAATACCTGCCCGACAAATGCGGTCATATCCTCCGGCATCGACCCAGGGAACGGCGGCTCTTGGGTGGGAACAGAAGAGTCTGGCGTCGTAGGCACCACGCCGACTACCATCGAATTCGCCGCCAAAGCCACCTGTCCGGCCTGCCAACGATCGTAATCGAACTTCGCCCCGATCCAGGCGTCCCAGGCCTTGTCGCGCTCTTCCTTCCCGGTGATATCCGAGGTCGGCTTCATCGCCACTCCCCGCGCCTTGTTGAAATTCCAGAGCCAAGTGGACCCCGCCACCGTCAGCCGAACCTGCCAAAGCCCCGCCGCCTTGTAGTTCTTGGGCGGGCTCATGGTGTAGCGGCCAGGGGTGGACCAATAGCGCACCACCGCGCTCTTCTCTTCTGTCGAAAAAGCCAAAGGCGGATTCTGAATCGCCGCCGCGATCGCCCCCAGAGCAAGTGACGTTAACAGCATCATGCCAATCTCCGCGCCATCCATAGCGCAACTTGTATCTTATCTCAAGAAAACAGTCCCTTCCCCCCTTGTCGTTTGTCGTTTGTCGTTTGTCGTTTGTCGTTGGTCGTTGGTCGTTGGTCGTTGGTCGTTGGTCGTTGGTCGTTGGTCGGTCGTCATTCGTCGTTCATCCGTTTTGTCGATGTCCCTCGTCCGTCCGCCCTCTCCCCTCCGCCCTGATTCGCCCCTATACGGAAATCCGTCGTTCACTAATCTATGCTTTCAGAAATCGAGGAACGGTCGGAAAAACTGCGGAGGGCCCTCATTTCAATTGAAAATAGATTGATTGGCAATGCCAGCGGCGATCGCTCTGGCTTAGAAGAACTCATGCGCTACCTTCGAACCGAGCTGTCGAAATTGGAGTCGATGCGAACCTCCCAGTGGAGTCCCCGAAGCTAGCTCAGGACGCAGTCGCCCGGCTGCCAAACTTCTCCGAGAACGCCTTCGTGAGTTCAGCCCCAAAAAAGAGGATCTGGGAAGAGTAGTACACCCACAGCAGGATCACCAAAAGAGAACCCGCCGCCCCGTAAGAGCTTGCCATCCCCGATCGACCAATGTAGAGTCCGATCAGGATTTTGCCCAAAGCGAAGAGCAGAGCAGTAACAAATCCCCCGAACCAACAGTCACGCCACGAAATAGGTGTATCTGGCAATAGCTTAAACAGCGCGGTAAAAAGAACCGTCACCACCCCAATCGAAACCAACAAATCGGCAACCAGAAGCAGGCCGCTCCAAGATTCGGCTTCACCCCCGATCAGGGTCGTCATGGATGATAATCCCGCGCTGATCAACAGCGAAACCAAGAGCAAAAAGCATGTCCCCATCACCATCGTCAGAGACAAAAACCGATCCTTGATCAGCTTCAGAAAGCCGCCCTTAGCCTTGGGCTCCACATCCCAAATCTGGTTCATCGCCGCCTGCAACTGGCCGAAAACCCCCGATGCGCCCAGCACCAAAGTTGCGATCCCGATTACGGTCGCCAAAACGCCGGACGACTTATTCGCCGCGCCCTGGATCATGCCTTCAACGCCCTTGGCAGCATCTGGGCCAATCATTTGGCTGATCTGATGGGCGATCTGTCCCCGCGCCGCTTCTTCGCCAAAGACCATCCCCGCCACCGCGATCGCGATGATCAGCAGTGGAGCAAGGGAGAAAACCGTGTAGTAGGCCAGCGCAGCCCCCAGTACCGGCGTCTGATCCTCCCTCCAAGCGGCAAAGGCAGCTTTGAACAGGTCCAGATATTTCGGTTTAAGTTCTGAGTTCGCCACGGGTTAATGAGACGACGGAATTCCTTCCTCCAGACACGCAGTGCAATGCCCAATTTGCCATCCGCTAACCGCTAACCGCAGCGATCCGCCCCGCCTCCCCCGAACCGTGCTTCTTCTCAAGCCGAGCCTTCTCCAGTACAGCCGCATTGTTCAGCTCCCCACAACCCGAGCCCCCTTGCCCCACCGCAATCCCGGCAAACGAGAGACCCCAGCCCAAAAAACGAACCTCGGGAGCCCGCTCATCGGCCCAGTATAGTGCCCGTCGGTCTCGGGCAACCCACTTCCGTGACGTGGTTCGGCAATGTCCCGCGATTCGTCGTTCTGAAGGCTATGTTGTCAGAGATTGATGAACGTTCCGAAAAACTCCGACGGGCCCTGATTTCCACTCAGAGTCGCCTGCTTGGCAACGTTGGCCGCGAACGCTCGGGCTTGGAAGAGATCATGCGCTTCTTGCGAAATGAGCTATCGAAGGTAGAAGCCAAGCGGATTTCGCCCCGGACCCTTCGCGGGTAAGAGGTTGGGGATCGGCCAGCGAGGCGATTCAGGCCACTTGGTTAGTCGGCACAGCCATCCGCCAGTCGTCGTAGTGCATGGCAGAGTCGGACTGCGTCATAGAGCCGATCTCGATGAGGTGCTTGACCAGTTCCAGCGAAACCCGCCCCGGCGAGGCATCCGTAGCGTCCTTAAAAATGAACGCGTTCGCCAAGTTGTGGTGAAAAACCCTCACCGCATAACCCCGACCCAGCAGATTCATCACCCGATCGGATTCCCGTTCGTTGTAATCGCCTCTGTCCATAGTCCAATCTTCGGCTTACTTCCTACCGGGGTTAGGTGGAGCCCCCTGCGTCATCAGAAACACCGACAATTGATTATTGGGACCACGGGCTCATTGAGAGATCCAAGCTGAGGCGCCAATAAAAATGCCGCCAGAAGCAGCGGGCAACGGCGGCAGACTCAGTTAAGAGTCGCCTTCTTAGACTCCAAGGCTAAGACTCCACGTCGAACGTGCCCAGGACGCCAAAGAATCTTTCATACCTTGGCCCCCTAGCCTTCTGTTGCTTCAGGACGGTCATCTAGTCGACCATTGGCCCTCCACAAGCTCCAGTCCTGAGGCCAGTCAACCCACTCTCTTGCCCCCAGGGACGATCCTTCCACAAGCCTTTGCCACCCAAAACCCAGTCCTGAGGCTAACTCAACCCGCTAAAATGCGCCGTGGCACGCCAACGCCATTGGGTGAACCGTGGAGCAGGAGGCGACTGCGTCTTCCTCACCACTACCGTCCTCGATTTTGTCCACGCTTTTGAGAAAGACCAAGTCCGCACGGCCGTCCCAAAGCAATCCTGCGCGAATCCAAGCGCTCCGGGATAGCTCTGCATGCCTTTGTGTCCACGCCGGTGGATTACCGATGGTCCAGTGCAAAGATGTGGGAAGATGGAAGGTGGGAAGAGGAACGTGGGCTGGTCTATGAACCAAACGACTTATCAACCTGAGCTCTCGGTGATAGCCTCAGGACTGGGTTGGTTCCATGGCCCAAAATCGGCGAGGACCGTCCTGAGGCAAAAGAAGTCTCGTCAATCACCTTCTATTTTATTCCTCAACAGCGAGGCACGAGTTGTTGAGGGTGTCAGGTCTAAGCCCCACAACTCCTTCGTCACGGTTGAGGCACCAAAAAAGCAGTTGATTACCGAACGGTTCGCTGTTTGCGCCGGGCCAATAGCAAACCGCCTAATGCAAGGGCACTTAGCGTTGCGGGTTCGGGTACGGCGGCGGTGGTTACGGTAAGTGTGGATGACATCAGCCAACCCGCATCTCCCGGTGCGTCATCCATGATGTAAAGCTCCCAAATCCCGTTCGGATTCTCGCCATCGAAAACCGAGAAGAGGATATTCTCAAAGACTGGCGAGGGGGCAGGGCTCAGGAAAGGGTCGCCGGCGCCAGTGGCAGAAAACCGGTAAGAACCGTTGACGATGTTTCCACCGACGATCTGGCCCGCACCGTCGGGAAGGATGGGTGAAGCGGCTTCATCATCGAACGTGTAGGCGCCGTTCATATCGCCAAGCGAGCCCACATCCGAGAGGAAAACCAGGTTCGTTCCGCTTGGCGCGACGAGCATCATGTCCAGATCGCCACAGAAGCTGTGCTCTTCGCCAACACCGACGTCAACCGTGCTTGCCGCTGTTCCAAAGCTAAGTGTTATGTTGATATCGCTGGTGATCGTGCCCATGCCCGAGACCGTGAAGGAAATCGGATAAAGCCCTGCGCTGCCCGTAGCAGTTCCGCCTGTGCCCGCGCCCGGAATGCGGACGTCGGTTAGGTTTTCGAACCCCGTTTGGGCAAAGGCGCTAGCCATTGCGAGGGCGAAGAAGCACGTAAGAATTGTCCTCATGATAGTCCGTAGTGCTTCAAGTGTATAGCAATAGGACTCGCAATAGTTACCAGGTTTTGACCGCCTTGCCTCCTCGACATATTGGTCCCGAATTACAAAATTGATGGTTGACAAAACCGCGTTTCAAAACCTTATAGG
>JACMJO010000202.1 GCA_014380605.1 Fimbriimonadaceae bacterium
ATCCGCGACGACAACCCGGTGATCTACACCGAGAACCCCGGGCTATACGCCACAAAGGGCGAAGTCCCAACCGACGACCCAGATTTCTCAATTCCAATGGGGAAGGCAAGAATTGCGGTTGAAGGGACTGACTTAACTCTAGTTGCCTATTCCCGAATGGTCCACGTCTGTGAACTAGCCGCCGAGATTCTTGAGAAAGACGGCCTCTCGGTCGAGGTAATAGACGTCCGCTCGCTCCTCCCGCTAGACACCGAAACGATCTACGCCTCAGTACAAAAGACTCACCGCGCTGTAGTCGTTTATGAAGATTGGCGAAGCGGCGGATTCGGAGCCGAAATCGCGGCGCGCATCGGGGAAGACTGCTTCGACTGGCTAGACGCCCCAGTCGGGCGAGTAGGCGGCCTAAACGTCCCTACCCCGTATTCACGGGTACTAGAACTAGAGTGTATCCCGAACGAGCACGACGTAGTCGAAGCCGTCCGCAAGATAGGTTAAAGAAATCCCCCTATCTCAGAATGAGAGAGGGGGATTTTGCAAATGCTGCTATCGGGCAGCTAGTTCTGGGTGATGCTCGTAATGCTCGCTGGCGCACTGGGTGAGCGTGGTGAAGTGGGCACCCTTATCTCGGAAGTACCGAATGGTCTTGCGTAGGTCCTCGACTGAGTCGTGGTAATCGCGCATTCCTAGGCAGATAACCTCGCGTCCCATGTTCGCGTCGAACAGGCCTTTGAGATTATCGAATCCCTTGTCCAGGTATCCGTGCACGCCTTCGTGGGTTGCGATGGGGACGTGGAGCATTTTGTTGGAGCCTGACTTTTTCAGGTCGTCGGATGAGCTGTGGTACGGATCGGTTGGTGCGCCGGTCCAATCGACAAACATCTTGTAGTCCGCATCCGGCACGATGGAACTGTCCACCAGGATGCCGATCTCCTCCAGGTAAGGAATATCCGAGGGAAGCAGGGCATAGGCGCCCGCTCGGAACGAGGTCACCTTGATCATGTGCGACTTCAGCGTGTCCTTGGCCAGCCAGATGATGTTGGCCCGCTCCTTTGCGTCTTCCACATAGCCGCGCTCGTTCTCAAAATTGACCTTCATTCCCATCTCATGCCAACTGGGAATCTTGTGCACGAACTCGTGGTAGTAGAGGTTGGTGTTCGCGCTGGGGTCCTTGAGAGAAACGTGCACCAACCACGTCGCCGGTACAAACTCGGCCTCGAATACTTTGATGTAGTCGGGCGTGTAGCAGCGGTCGTGATGGGCGCCTTCGCAATCGATGGTGAAAACAACATTGGGCATGAGCGTTCTTATCTCCTAGATAGTCCTGAGACGACGGCGTCTCGAATCGGGGGGCACATTTTCGATGGGGACTTAGATGTTGTGAGTTGTCGAATGCTCCCGAACCAATCCGATCTAACCCGAACGAATCCGAACCCTCGCGAACCCGATCGGTCCGAATCGTAGTCCGCATTCTGCAAGCGACAATCTGAAAATCCCGTGATCAAAACCAGGTGTAGTCCCGAGAAGCAATTTCGGCCCGCAAAGCGCGGAGTCCTTCTTTATCATACGAGATTTTCCCAACGAATGGCCCCTTCCTCTTGGACCTAGCGCTCGCGAAGATCGAGGAGGAAGGGGTTGGGCATGGAGGTCTTCGAAGATGTTCAAGGGCCTTGGGTCCCATGGTATGTTATCGCCGTGCGCCAGTTTGTTCCAGGACCCTATGATCTGCTGATCACGAAGTCGCGACGAGAGCAAATTGAAGAGTTACCAGACACTCTCACTGCTGAAACTGAAGACCTTGGAATCATCGACTCGGTTGACTATCTAGCGAAAGAGATTGCATCTCGGCTACGGAGGACCCTCCGGAAGGCGCAAGAAGACTTAGAGCCAGACGCCTTCCTCATCGAGTCGGCCAGATTATTGAACTCAATCGAAGTCGATTCCATCGAATTTAAGGTCCTGACTGAGATACGAAGCAAGATAGCCCGGAAATCGTCCGCGCCGATCATGCCTCTCGGTCAAAGTGCACTGGTCACAAATGATCAGCGATTGAATTACCACGCCGTTTTGCGCTCAGAGTTAGCCACCGCTAACCGAGTTGACTGGATCTGCCCTTTTATTGGGAGTCAGGGCCTCAATCTTATCTTGGATCTCCTCCGGGAATTAGGGCCGAGACTCCGAGTCATTACAACCACCTATCTTGGAGGAACGCACCGACAAGCGATCGAGCGCTTGGTCAAAACCGGTGCCCACATTAAGATCGCATATGAACGGGCTGAACAGAAAACTGCTCTCCACGCAAAGGCCTGGATTTTCCATAGGGAGACCGGCTTCAGCACTGCGACAATAGGTTCTTCCAACTTGTCGCCTAAAGCCCTGGTCGATGGCCTTGAGTGGAACCTGAGAATCTCTGGCGTTGATTCGCCAGTTATTCTGGACGAGCTCACGACAACGTTTGATCGCTTGTGGTTTGATGACCGATTCGATGTATTTGACTCAGCGAGGGATGGCGAACGACTATCGCGAGCACTTTCAAGTCAGCGTGGCGAAAATCCCGAGGTGACCTTCTTTGTTGATGTCCATCCATTCCGCCATCAACAAACCGCCCTTGACTCTTTGCGCCTAGCAAGACTCGATGGCAAGCATCGAAATCTAATTGTCGCAGCGACGGGGACCGGAAAGACCCTCATCTCGGCGTTTGACTATGCGGAGCTTTCTGCCAGCTTGGGTGGTCGCCCGAACCTCCTTTTCGTAGCGCATCGAGAAGACATTCTTAAGCAAGCGAGAAGTGCATTTAGAATGGTTCTCAGAGATGGAGACTTTGGAGAACTTAACGTAGGTAGTCACAAAGCGGATCGCTGGAAGCACGTTTTCGCGTCCGTTCAATCACTGCACAGCAATACCCTTAGTCAAATCGATCCATCGCACTTCGTCGTAGTCGTCATAGACGAGTTTCATCATGCAGAGGCTCCGACATACAGAAGGATATTAGAACACCTTGAACCGGTCGAAGTCGTTGGATTGACTGCAACACCGGAACGCGCTGATGGGAATGATGACCTAATCAAATCCTTTGGTTCATTCGCCTATGAACTGAGACTCTGGGAAGCCCTTGATGCCGGGTTAGTTTCACCATTTCACTACTTCGGGATTGATGATGGATTGGACCTGTCTGACATCAGGTGGGAAGGAGGACGATATGATGTGAAATCTCTTGAAGAACGACTTGACCATCATGCTCACCAAAGATTCGCGATTGTGATGCGTGAGTTGTTTGAGAAAGTTGAAGATGTCCAAGCAATGCGAGCCGTGGTCTTTTGTGTTAGTACGCGACATGCAAATAAAATGGCAACACAATTTGTGGAACATGGCCTCAATGCTGCACCACTACATAGTGACTTACCCAAAGAAGTCCGTGAGCTTACGATGAGTAGATTTCGATCCGGTGACCTAAACTTAGTTTGCACTGTTGATCTGCTAAATGAAGGAATTGATGTTCCAGAAATCGACACTGTAATCTTCTTAAGGCCCACAGAGAGCGCAGTTGTCTTTACACAACAATTGGGCAGAGGGCTTCGGCTGCAACGAGATAAAGGTGCCTTAACGGTTCTGGACTTTGTCGGACAACAGAACAAGAGGTTTCGCCTGGATCTACGGTACCGAGCCCTGACTGGTTTGACGCGGACTGAGCTTGGCAGGGCGATAGAGAACGAATTCCCTTTACTTCCGGCTGGATGTCATATTCGCCTTGACAAGGTCTCGCGTGAAAGAGCGTTGCGAAATCTGAAAGATGCTGTGCCTTCACGCAGGGCGGACCTGGTTCTGGAACTCCGACGTCTTAATGCGACCGACGAGCAGGTGACTGTCGACAAGTTTTTGAAAGAGACAGGACTTGATGCACTAGAGTTCTACAACGGCAAGCGAAGTCTGCAGGATCTTAGAGCCGAAATCAGTTCTCAGACAGAACAACCTGACATTAGGCAGCATCGACTGGCTTCCATGTCGCACATAAACGATTCTAGACGAATAGCAGAGTACAAACAGGCGCTTGTTACAGGTGAACCGAGTGTCTATGCAAGGATGGTTGCATTTCCACTTGGTGGGTCCGTCCGTACTGCTGGAATTTCAGCGGTTCTTCGAGATGAGGCCCTTGAGCTTCTAGATCATCTATCTGGCTTAGCGGCCCCTTTGCCGGCTATTTCTAGTGACCTGCCGTATGCACTCCACGCATCCTACAGCAGGGATGAAATTGTTGCGCCATTTCGCGATGATCCATCCTCCATGCGTGAAGGAACATTTTATGTTGAAGCGCTTGGACTCGACATCCACATGTTCACTCTAAGAAAGTCAGAGCGCTTTTTTTCGCCGAACACCATGTACAAGGACAAGGTCATTAGTCACGATTTGGTTCAATGGGAGAGTCAGTCCAGAACAACACAAGCATCTCCAACTGGAAAACGCCTTATCACCGGTGAGGGTCGGCATCTACTGTTCGCCAGAGAGAACCGACTGGATACATACCATTGCCTTGGCTTCGCGAAGCCGCAAGCATTTGCTCATGAGCAACCCATTTTGATAACATGGAAACTAGATAGTCCGATTTCTGATGAGGTCTATCCAAGGTTCCTAGCAGCGAACTGATCCAAGCTCGCGATCTTCGTCCACGGCTGCTATTGGCACCAATGCCCCCACTGCCAGCGCAACCGCACCCCCAAGACCAATGCTGCCTACTGGAGCGCCAAGTTCCAAGCCAACCAAGACCGCGACGCCCGCAACCAGGCCGAGCTAGAACAAAAAGGCTACCGAGTCCTCATCATCTGGGAATGCGAGATCAAGCAGGAATTGGAGGCTCGGGTTGCTTCGGTTTCCAGGTTGCTTGGTCTCTAGTTGCCTGCGTGAGGCGTGGAGCCTGAAAGAATCCAAATCAGATTACGATTCGCCCGCCAGCCATTGCCGGACATCCTCTTGATTCTGCGCCGGAGATGTTGCTCCCGTGCAAACCTCCAACATCTCGCGCAAGGAGGATTCAACCGCGTCGATAACCAACTCGTCAAGGGAAGACCTGGAACCCACGCCCTGCGCTGCCACGAGCGACTCAATATATTCAGCTCGGCGTTCAACCGGAATCACGGCAATTGGGTAGCCCGCACTGAGAAGAACGAGATTGACCAAGAGCCGCCCAACCCGCCCATTGCCATCCTTGAACGGATGGATCGTCACAAAACGCAAATGAGCTTCGCTTGCCCGCAGGATTGGATGCATATCTATCGCCGTCCCCAGCCACTCGATGTACTCCGCCATCAGATTCGGCACGTGGAGGTGGTTGGGATAGCGAAACTCGGTGCCCGCCGCCATGACATCCAGAGTGCGAAATGCCCCGGTTCCGCCGTTCCCCTGACCCTGCATCACCAGGCTGTGAATCTCTCGGACCATTCGCTCGGAGATCGGGTTCTGGTCGTCAGCCAAGCTCAGCACAAAATCCAGCGCCTCTTTGTGGCCGATTACTTCGAGATGCTCCTGCACGGATTTTCCGCCGATCGTCACCCCTTTTTCCAGCACGATTTGGGTCTCGCTCTGGGTGAGCGTGTTGCCCTCGATTGCGGTTGAGTGGTACGTCAAGCGAACTTCGAAGCGGTGGCGCAGTTCATCGGCAACATCGGCAGAAAGGGGTCGAAATGAATCTAACCAGCCCTTAGCCCGTGTGAGTTCTTCCAGCCGACTCATCATCCGCCTATTGTGACTGAGACACTACTCTCAACTCTGGACTCTCAACTCTCAACTTTGGACTTTCACCCGATCCCCCACGATCTCAAAGGTGTACTTCTTGCCCAAGATGGTCAGGTTGCGGAGGGTCAGCTTCTTCCATTCCTTTGGCAGGTTAGGCGCGATGCTGAGCACCTTCCCATTCTTCAGCGGAATAGACCATTGCGCCCCCGGCGCCTTCTTATCGTCGATCCGAATTCCCGCAAACCCATAAAGCACCGCCTGCAGCGACCCCGCCGCCCCGGTGGTGAAATAGGTTCGGCTAGAGTTCCGCTTCTCACTGAACAGGAGAAATGGAGGCTTCACAAACGGCTTCCAACTATCGTGCCAAGCCTTGTATGCCTTATCCTTCTCCCCCAACCGAGCCCAAATGATGCTGTGGATGGAATCGGTCATCGCCGGCCCATTCTTCGTGACCTTGTCCGCAAACCGCCCCATCATCGCCCGAGCCTGCTTCTCCGCCGGAGGGTACTGAAGGGGATAGATGCTGAGGACGGCAGCGGCTTGCTTGTAGCCGCGAAGAGCGTCGTTGTCGTAGGTGAGAAATGACTTGTCGTCTTTGGGGAGGTTGTATTGCTGTCCCGTCGCCCATTGGGCGAGCAGATTGGTGTACAGGTCGTTGTCGCCAATGTGATTCTCATCGGGAGACATGGTGCCCTTGATCTCCCGCAGGCCGTTAGCCCGTTGCGAGCGAAGGCTGTAGAATCCCGCCGCTCCATTTCGCATCCGTTGTGCATCCTCATTTGAAACCAAACCGAGAGACGCGGCCTGGGAAACCGACCAAGCTACCGAACCAGTGATGTGATCCTGGAACTTGCTTGGTCCTGGCACAGTTTCCTTTCCTGAAACGCTCGACTCCCATGGGTACTTTGTTCCCGCTGGTGGCCCGCCCGCCCAACCTGTGGGCTGTGCCATCAATCCTTTCCCGGTTGGCTTTCCAGCCATTAGCCAAGCGGCCATGTTTTCCCTGGCCCTGTCTCGCCGCGCTAGGCGGTAAGCAGGAATCGCCTTTGCCCGCTCAGGATCGATCAAAGCCAAAGCCGGAAACACCCAGATATCCGCATCCCAGAACACGTGCCCATTGTAAATATCCGAACTCAACCCCATCGGGCTAACCGACATCTTCCCATCCCGATGAATCGCCCCCCGAAGGTAGAACAGCGCAGATCGGATGAACTGCTGGTCTTCAACCGGACCATCGATCTCGATGTCGGTTGTGCCGGGCTTGTCGCCAGCGGCTTGCAGAAGTTGATCGAAGGACGGTTGGTTCTCTGAAGGCGTTAGCGAGTAGACCCTCTCGATCGTCAGCGATCCTGCGTCATCCACGACACCATTAAGCCGCGTTCCGGCGCGGACAAACTCATGTTCCTTCTTCGCGAGGCCGCTTGTTGTCGTTGAGATTCTGATCTTTCTTCCGTTCGGACCGATGAGCCATGTTGCTAGGTCGGGGTCCCTTTCCTTGGGGGATTCTGCGTCCGTGTTTTGGAACAGAACGGAAAACTCCTTGCCGCCGGCATTCTTGATCGTGACCCGTTGACCCCAAATCGCGCGTTGAGGATCAATTGTGCATTCAAGAGTAGTGGGACAACCACCGAGTGACCAGTAGGACGCTTGAAATGTTCCGAGCCTGAGGTCTAGGCGAGATTCGTATGGTTTCGTGCGATCAATCGCAAAGGACTTTGAGAACCCGAATCCCGAAGGGTTTAGCAGCGGCTCAATCTTCTCTTCGCCTTTCTGCTGGTAGTTGTCAATGGCAAACAAGGACAACCCATCTTTGCTCGCAGCCGAACCATCCGCGCCGAACCGGACCCCGATCAGTCCATTCCAAAGCAAAGCTGGCGTTTGGACACTCGGGTCCAGGTTGGTGATGATCCAGGGATCGACGGGCGCAACTTTCACAGCCGTCGCTGGCTTATCACCAGGCTTTGACGAGCAACCAAACGCCAAGACCCCAACCAAAGCCAACGTGATTACACGCACACTCACATTTTGCTTAACCGCATGCGTGATATGATCATTCCCCAGGAGTTCATGTCCAACGACGCCACGATCGAGTCGAACTACCCAAGGCAGACGCCTCCGATTCTCTACAACCCTTGGGCTTACGTTCCGCTGCTGTATTTCATGCAGGCGATCCCGGTGACGATCGTCCAAGAGGTCGCCGCGATCCTCTACAAGGACCTCGGCATCGCAAACGAGCCCATTGTGCGCTGGACCTCGCTCATCTCGCTTCCCTGGTCCATGCAGTTCCTCTTCGGACCCCTGGTCGACCTAAACGCCACGAAAAGACGCTGGATTCTCGCCGGACAGTTTGTCATCGCCATCGGCCTGGGCGCGACCGCCCTTCTCCTCGCCGTCCCCAACTCATTCGAGATCACCCTCCTGATCCTGGGCGCGACCGCGATCACCTCCGCGCTCTGCAACATTGCTACCGACGGCTTCTACATCCTCTCCACCACCAAGGACCAGCAAGC
>JACMJO010000203.1 GCA_014380605.1 Fimbriimonadaceae bacterium
GCCGCGGATGCAAAGCAAGACATCCTGAACGAAGGTCCGATCCAGTATGTTGAACTGCCGATCGGAAAGGTCGCTCGCATGGAAGCCAAGACCACTAAGATCGACGGTGGGGAACTGTTCCAGATTGTCTACGTGGTGGTTAATGGCGAGCACATCTACAATATCCGCTTCACCACCCAAAACGCCCCGACTTCTGTCCAGCAGATTGAGAAGGAAGTGATGGATAGTCTCAGGATCAAGCCCGCTAAACAAAGCTAGCAATCTTCATGAAGCGGGAACAAGATACCTACGATTGTAGGTATCTTGGTTTATGCTATCTCTGCTGTTAGTTTCTGCATCCTTCATCTCAACGGACTCCGCTTATGCCCTAAAACTCGCTGAAAGACTCGAATCGCTCCAAGCGGTTGCGTTTCGATACCGCCGCGACCTCAACTATGGGTCGGATGGATACAAACACACGCTCGAAGCAAATGTCCATATCGTTTTTGATAAGAGCGCACTCCCATTGCTACTCATTTATGCGGCTCGGGGGAAAGACTTCTTCGACAAGTTTGATGGACATTCCTACACCCGGACGGGCGACGCGACTATCAAAGAAGACTTTCCTAAAGCGACTTACTTCGATTCGCAATCTGTCCTGAAAAACTCCCTCGTTGGCCTTGCCCCCGCTCTGAGAGCCGCCATTGCCAACATCGGTGCAAAAGTCAGCTCAACAAGAACGGACAATGGTTTGGTTTCTCTAAGAATCGTGCTTAACGAAAAGGAATTTGGCATCAGCAAACCCCTCATAGAGGTCGGCTACTTTCCAACTTACGAGATACTCGTTGGAACCAACGGGATGCCAGCGAAAATCGTTCACCAGCTTAAGGACCCCAGGGACACCATCACGACCACGTTTGACAAGTACGACCTGAAGGCAAGTCGGCAACTGCCGGACTAGGCAGATCTCTATCGACTAGCTGTTACCGAGCCGTTTCTCAAGCTCTTCCAACTGCTTGTCCGCTTCGGACTGAAGCTTTTGCTCAACCGACGCGTCGACAGGTGCAGCTTGGCCGTTCGAGGCGGCTACGGTCACTGTCTGCGTCTCTTCGGTGGCAACTGGTGCTGCCTTCATTCCTAGTCGCTCTTCGAGCTTGGTGAGCTCGGCTTCGGCTTCGTAATCCATCGCCTTGTCTTGCATTCCGGCCAGTTTGCCTTCGATGCTGTCACCGTGCATTTCTTGACGGGCATCGGCTTCGCTTTGCATCATCTTGATGCGCTCGCTGGCGGCGCCAAAGGACTCGAATTGGTTCTCGAAAGTAAGTCCATCAAGAGCTTTGGTGATGGAGTTCTGAATCTGGGCTTGCTTCCACTGGGCTTTGAGGGCGAGGGCTTCGGCGGTCTTCTTGCGAACCTCTTCCTCTTGGCGCTTGATGGCTACCTTAACCGACTCAACCACGGCCGCGGCCTTGTTATAACTCTCGGTTAGCTGGACCATGACGGCGTCGTTGGTCATCTTCTCGCGCATGAATTGCTGGGCAAGGTCGCGATTGCCCTGTTTGAGAGCGACAACGGCGTTTTGCTCCAGAGAGACCGACTTCTTAGTCGTGTCTTCCAGCATGCCTTGCAGGCGGTTCTTCTGAGTAATCGCTTGAACCGCTTTCTCGCGGTTGCCGATGAGCGCGGCCTGCATATCGCGACGCGCCTGGTCGAGCATGATCTCGGGATCTTCAACCTTGTCCATGGTTCGGTTGAAGAGCGCCTTTAGCCAGTTAAAAAATCGTTTCATTGATCGGTTTCCGCAGGCCCGTCTGGGTAAGCCATATTATACACGGCACAGGTTCAAGTGGGTTGCAATTCCTTCTTCTGCATGGTTGGGACCAATATCGCCTGTCCAAGTATGAATACCTGGGCATTCATGCCGATAACATGGACATGATCGCGCTGAAATACAACCTTGAGCTGATGCTGGACGACGGCAATGTCCTTGTGAATACCCAGGACGGACAGAGCTATGTTCGTCCTGCCTATACATACGCCGCCGACGGATATTCAACCCATCATAACGCCTCTTGTCTGGAAGAGCCCGAGTTTCGCCAAGCCTACAAGCAAGGCATCAACAGCGGGCATAAGTTCGGCGATGTCGATCTCCGGTGGCGGGTTCATCAGTATTGCTGGGCGGCATGGCATTGCAAGCAGTTAAAGGGCGCCTTTGTCGAGTGCGGCGTCAACACCGGAATCTTCTCGCTCTCGGTCATGAGCTATGTGGATTTCAACTCGATTGACAAAGATTTCTATCTGTTCGACACCTTCGCCGGCATTCCGAAAGACCAGTTCACCGAATCCGAGCGGATGATCGGGCTGGATAAGGTTCATGACGACTCGTATGAGGATTGCTATGAGATCGCAAAACGGAATTTTGCACCTTACCAGCGAGCACACCTTGTGAAGGGACGGGTTCCTCAGAGTCTGTGCCAAGTTGAGATTGACAAGGTCTGCTACATCGCGATCGACATGAACGCGGTTGCGCCGGAAATAGCAGCCGCCGAGCATTTCTGGCCTAAGATGGTGAGCGGAGCGATCATGATTCTCGACGACTACGGGTGGAATCACCACGTTAACCAGAAGATCGCCTTTGATCGATTTGCAGAGCGGAATGGGGTCAAGATCCTCAATTTGCCGACCGGGCAAGGAATCCTTATCAAACCTTGAAACTGGTCGTTGAATAAGTGATTTAAGTTTCCGACAATAACACTTGTGGAATTGGAATCGCCAACAAATCCTGCTTGGGAAGCCGCTTCGGCGCTCATTTGCGTCGCGGCCCTCGTTGCAATTGTGGCGATCGTTCAGATGTGGCCGGCGCCCGCCATCTCCGCTCCAATGAGCCCGAACTCGACCATTGACGACCTAGCCGAAAAGTGGGCGCGGGCCCCTGTCCTCAATCGCATAACTCAGTCGAAGTCGTTCAAGCAGGCAACGCATGACCATCAAGCGCTGATTATTCGAGGCTGGTTGGACAAATCGTCTCCAAAGCGATTCCAGTCCCTATCTAGCCCCTTGAAAGACCAAGCTGTAACAAGGACGATCGTCCTTCTAGAAGGTCGATTCGAGCATGGCTTACAGGCAGACGCAAGCCACTAGTCATCTACCCCGGGCAGAATCCCCGTTCGCTTCCACTCATGGCTCGCAATGATGAGCTTTTCCGTTTCATCGAATTCTGGAAAGTAGTTGTGGTAGTGAGGGAAAGGAAGCTCGAATTGACCTGCCATAAGCTGATTCTTTTCAAGAACGTCAAGGTAGCAATCCAGCGGGCCATAGGCATAGATGAGATCGTGCTTGTCATAGACCAATGTCGCGGTGGAGTCATGGGAGTGAATCCACAGATGGTGGCGAGCATCGCCTTCCAGGTAGGCACGGTAAGGCTCCACAAACTCCTGAAGCTGTTGCCGATCTAGCCGCCCGGACATTTGATATCGGCCAGGTTCACTAACTCGCGGCACGGACAGCACATACAGAATCGCATAGGGGGGCTCGAGGCAGTCTGCCAGTTGCAAAAGTAGATCGAGAAATCCCTCTTTCGGCCCAATCAGGAGCCGTTCGCCATTTGCCGCAGGCTCTCGCTTCCAGAGGTGAGGGTGCCGGTGCGGGGCCTGCCCGACGCCATCCAAGTGGTAGGCCAGTTTTGTCCCAACCGGAGCGCGAGAAGAGGGGCCAGGCTCGGAGGACATTTCTATATTGTATCTGTAGCCGTCGGGTGGCTCGTGCCGACGAACTGGCCACATCGATTCCCATAGAACCAAATCCTCATTCGTCAACGGGAGAACTTGACAATTCGAATCAGAATTCCTCGGTCCAACTGGGAACTGGCCCCGTTACCGGGCGACATCAAACTTCCGCCAAAGGTATACTCCTCTACCGAAGGCAAGAGGCAACCCCTCGCCGCATTTCAACCGCCTCGGAGGAACTCTTTTAGCATGCCCGGCACTGGCAAAGTCATTCAAGTTTTGGGTCCCGTTGTGGACTGCCGCTTCCCAACCGATTCGCTTCCGTCGATCTACAACGCCGTCTCCATCAAGGATGAAGCGCGCGGAATCGATCTCACTTGCGAAGTCGCACAGCACCTCGGCGACGATACCGTCCGAGCGGTCGCTCTGAGCACGACCGACGGTCTAAAGCGAGGGATGGACGTGGTCGACCTTGGTTCGCCCATTTCGGTGCCTGTCGGCGATGTCACGCTGGGTCGAGTGTTCAACCTTCTGGGTAACCCGATCGACAACGGCGCTCCGATTCCGGCTGATACCAAGCGATTGCCAATCCACCGCCAGCCGCCAACCTTCGAAGAGCAGTCGACGAAGGTCGAGCTCCTTCAAACCGGTCTAAAGGTCGTCGACCTCATGATCCCCTTCAACAAGGGTGGAAAGATCGGCCTCTTCGGCGGCGCCGGTTTGGGCAAGACGGTTCTCATCCAAGAGCTCATCCGAAACATCGCGGTTGAAGCCTCCGGTGTGTCTATGTTCGCCGGTGTAGGCGAGCGAACCCGTGAAGGGAACGACCTTTGGCTGGAAATGCAGCACGCGAAGTTCACCGATAAGGACGGAGTCGAGAAGTCGGTTCTGGACAAGACCGCCATGGTCTTCGGCCAGATGAACGAGCCGCCAGGAGCCCGCCTCCGAGTTGCCCTGACGGCCCTCACGATGGCGGAATACTTCCGCGATGAGGTCGGTAGCGACGTTCTGATCTTCGTCGA
>JACMJO010000204.1 GCA_014380605.1 Fimbriimonadaceae bacterium
CTGCGCCGGGGTGGCCATGCTGCTCCACCTGCTCTCCACGGCGAGCCTCGCCTCCGGCCTCGTGCCCGACGTCGGCCTCTTCCCCATCGCGGGGACCGCGCGCTCCACGCTGTGGTTCCAGCAGGCTGGGCGGGAACGGACTTTGTTTACAGCGATGTAGCTATCATCAACGCCCTTCAGGAGAACAACGCATCAAAGATCAATGGACACATTCGGTTTGAGAAACTATCTTTGAGCGCCTATGGGCAGACAATGAGCTTGGTGATTCCGATTGCTACGGTAAACGAGCCGAGGCTGGGCCAGCTAGTCCAAGATGAGCAGATGTCGCGGCTCAAGGTTCTCGCAAATTGGGTGTTCAACACTCAAAATGCACCTGCCCCAGCTCCTCCTGCGCGATAGCCAACCCGTATACTTGCACGTATGTCAGTTGCAAAAGTAATCGAAATCTCTTCGTCTTCGTCCGTCAGCTTCGACGACGCCATCAAGCAAGGCGTGTCTAGAGCCAGCAAGACGGTGAAGAATATCCAGGGAGCCTGGATCCAAGACCAACAGGTCGTGGTATCCAATAATCAAGTAACCGAGTATCGCGTGATGATGAAGGTCACGTTCATTCTCGAGGGCTAGTCAAACCCTAGGTGCGACGCTCCTGTCGCACCTACGGGTCTTTCTTTCCGCCGCGCTTCTTCTTCACCGCCTCGCGGAGGAGGAATTCGATCTGTGCGTTCACCGATCGAAAATCTTCCGCCGCCATCCTCTGCAGTTCATCCCACAGTTCGGGACTGATTCGCAGCACAAACGTCTTTCGCTCTGCCATTACCCCGGGTACAGAGTTCCTGAGTTCAGCACAGGCTGCACGTTCGTTTCGCTACACAACACGACGAGCAAGTTGCTCACCATGGCCGCCTTGCGCTCGTCATCCAGAACGACGATCTTGTCGCGCTCTAAGTGGGCAAGGGCCATCTGAACCATGCCCACAGCACCGTCGACGATTCGCTGCCTGGCCGCAATGATTGCCGCCGCCTGCTGCTTGCGCAACATGACACCAGCAATCTCTTGGGCGTAGGCCAGGTGCGAGAGGCGGGCTTCGATGACTTTGATCCCGGCTAGAGCCAAACGCTCCTCCAACTCGATTCCCAAGTGCTTGGAAATCTCATCGGTATTGCGCATCAGGCTGATCTTGTCGTCGTCGCCATCGTAGGGATAGGCGCTGGCAAGATGTCTGATCGCCGTTTCGCTCTGCAGGTTGACAAAGTCGGGATAGTACTCGACGTCGAAACTTGCTTTGTAGGTGTCCTCGACCTGCCAGATAACGATCGCCGCGATCTCGACGGGGTTGCCGACGCTGTCGTTGACCTTCAGCCTCTGCCCATTGAGCGTCTGAGCCCTTAGAGAGATGTTGCGCTTGGAGTAGAACGGGTTTGTCCAGTGGAACCCCGAAGACTTCACCGTTCCGATGTACTTTCCAAACAGTAGCAAGACCTTGCTGCCGTTTGGATCGATGATAAAGAATCCTCCCATCATCACCGCACCTAAAATGAACAGCGTCATCATTTGCCACACCAAGGTCATTGCCCCCGGATGGTTCTCTCCCAGCTTCACCAGTTGATAGACCTGATACGACGCGTACCCATACATTCCCAAGATAACGAGCAACATCACAAACCCATTGATCGCCTTCTTTTCTTTTTCGTGAACCATTTGATTCTCCTGTGACATCGATATGATATCACATTGATTCCACTATTGGGGTTGCAACGTATGGGCAAAAGGTCCCCGTAACCGTGCGATGATCGGGCCGACGCGGCTCCTACACGAGAAAGCCCTCCAACCCAGTTGGGTTGAAGGGCTCGTTCGATTCTCGAATTGAAGATCAGCTTCCGTACTTAACGCCACAGCCGTAAGGCCGGGCCTTTTTGACGGATACTTCCTTCCCTGCCATCGCCTCGCTAAGGGCTTGGGTTACGTAGTTGGTCACGCTGGGATCGGTTTGGGGCTTGGAAACCGCCTTGTTGTCGATCCCACCCGCATAGATAATCTTGCCTTCAGGATTGATCACGTACATGTGGGGAGTCGTCTTTGCGCCGTATTCCTTGCCAACTTTTCCAGTCGGATCGAGGAGCACAGCCGTCATGCTGCCTTGGTTCTTCTTGGTTTGGTCGTTCATGGCGGCGGGTTCATAGTAACCCTGCTTGCCAGGTGCGGACGAGACGATCGATAGCCACACGACGCCTTTTTTGGTCCACTCCTTTTGGAGCCCAGGCATGTTGCCAGACTCATAGTGGGTTTGAACATAAGGGCAACCGTAGTTCAGCCACTCCAGAACGACATACTTGCCTTTGAAGTCGCTAAGCGTGTGGCTCTTGCCATTCGTATCGGTGAGGGCAAACACGGGCGCCGCTTCCCCTGGCTCAGCCGAGGGATTTAGATTGAATCCAACTGCGAGCGAGCCTGCCAAGACCAGTGCGCTGCTCAGTGCGAGAATCTTCATAGTAACTTTCCTCCGTTACAGATACTTAGTAAAACGTCGCCTTTGAATCAAAGCTCACATCTTCTGCCCATTTTTTCAGCAAAGCGCGATTATTTCAGCGCTCGCCACGTTAGCTTTTGGTATGAGGGGGATTGCTGACTGGACAACCACGCTCACAGAGAAAAGCCGCGAATTGGAAAAGCGCGCTACGGAAAGATTAAAGACCTTGACCAACGATCAAATCAATTGGCGGCCGGATAAAGCCACTTGGAGCATTGGCCAACAGTTCGATCATCTGTTGCTTTCCACGCGACCTTACATCGAAATTATCCAGCGAGTTGGAGCATCGGCAGGCCCCGCCCAGAAAGACTACAAGCCAAGCTTGTGGGGCAAGTTTATGTTTAGGGCGGTCGGTCCCGAGGAAAGCTTCCCGGCTCCCGTTCCCAAACCGATGGTTCCCACAGAGAAACCGGTCGACCGAGCCATTATCGACGAATTCACAGGCTTGCAGGACCAGTTTCAAGCTCTGGTGTGCGGCCTCGTTGGAAAGGATTTGAACGCGCGGTTCACCTCTCCCTTTGCGAGTTTCGTCAAGCTCAAGCTCGGAGATGCGATCAAGATGAACGCGCTCCACAATGAAAGGCATCTTAACAAGGCGTTAAGGTTGCTGGAACGTACCGACTTTCCTCGCTGATCAATACGCCACAAGGTACAACGAGTCTCGTCAACGATGGAGACTATGCCCGGATACCTTGATTTGTCTGGAAAAGTTGCCCTGATTACCGGAGGCTCGTCGGGAATCGGTAAAGGCGCAGCGATCGAGATGGCAAAGCAGGGCGCAGGGATCGCTCTGATCGGTAGGACACCGGACGAACTCGAGGAGACCAGGCAAGAGATCTCAGAGACGGGCACGTGCCGCGCTTATACCGCCGACATCTCAAACTCTCAACTTCTCAAGAGTGCCATCGACCACGCCGCTAGAGACTTCGGCCGTCTCGACATCGTCTTCGCCAACGCAGGCATCAATGGCGTCTGGGCGCCGATCGACGATATCACAGAGGAAGAGTACGACCAGACCATGGACATCAACCTCAAGGGGACATTCATGACCATCAAGTTCGCGGTTCCGCATCTGAGGAAACAGGAAAAGGGCTCTATCATCGTCACTTCCTCCGTGAATGGCACTCGGATGTTCAGCAACACGGGAGCGACCATCTATTCGACAAGCAAAGCGGGGCAAGTCGCGATGGCGAAGATGTTGGCAATCGAGTTGGGCCGCCAGAATATCAGGGTCAACGTAATCTGCCCAGGATCCATTGGCACCGATATCGGAGACAACACCGAACATCGAAATACCAAGGGGCTAGGACAGCCAGTGCAGTATCCGGAAGGTCAGATTCCCATGCCAGGTCGCCGAACTGGAACAATCGAGCAAGTCGGCCGCCTAGCGCTGTTTCTCGCATCTGATGCCTCTGACCATATTAACGGCGAGGTCGTCTACATCGATGGCGGTCAGTCGCTAGTCCAAGGCTAAGTCTTCTTCTGCTCCTGACGACGTTCGATTTGGCTGATGACGGCCTCCGGATTGATATCTTCTTCAAGTTCTGCTAAGTCAGGATCTTTGGACTTGTCGACTCCTAGTTTGTCGGCGATGAGGTCGGCCAGGCGGATGAGGCGGGTTAACTCGTGCTCGGTGAGGAGATTGATCTGAACGTCCAACTCCGCCCGATTGTCGCTCTCGATCTGCATCCGATTCTGGGCAATGAGAACGAAAAGGCTTAAGAATATGGCCTCGATCGAGAGCACCATGGTCAGCAGCCCAAATGGAAACGGGTCGAACGGCTTAAAGCCAAGGGCGCCCACGTTGGCAAGAATCCAGAACGTAAAAAAGAAGGCATGAATGCAGACCGAAGTCATACTGCCGATGCCGTTGGTGATCCTCACCGCTAGCTTTTGATGCCAAGGCAGTCGATCCAGCTTTTTCTGCTCGTGATTGTGGAGCAGTTCGATATTCTCTTCGATTATCCGACTGCATTGTCCATTTCCAGAATCCTGCGACATACAAGCATTAAACGCCTTTCATGCCCCATGCGGCTAACCACCGGGACTCGGTACCCTATTGGGCCATGGACTTCGCCCTGACGCAAGAGCACGACCTAATTCGAGAATCCGCCTACAAATTCGGACAAAACGAAATCCTTCCCGGGCTTAGGGAACGAGATCGGGAGGCGAAGTCAGATCGAGCAACGCTGGATAAAATGGGCAAAGCCGGGCTCCTGGGCCTATCCATTCCCGCTAAGTACGGCGGAAGCGATACTGACTACATTTCTCTCGGCATCGCCTGCGAGGAACTTGAACGCGCCGACACCAGCGCCCGAGTCGTGATGAGCGTCCATAGCGGGTTGCACTGCATGACCATCCTTCAATGGGGCACGGAGGAACAGAAGCAAAGGTGGCTGCCAAAACTTGCGTCGGGAGAGCATGTCGGTGCGTTTGGATTGACTGAGCCAAATGCGGGTTCGGACGCCGCCAATATCACCACGACCGCAGTTAAGGATGGCGATCACTATGTGGTGAACGGCTCAAAGACCTGGATTTCCCTTGCGGACTATGCGGATCAGTTTTTGGTGATTACGAAGTTGTCGGGTTCGTCGGCGAAGGCTCCGTACGCGGCCTTTATTGTCGACCGCAACACTGCGGGTTTCAGTTCCCGGGCTTTACACGGGAAGCTAGGCGTCCGCGCGGGCAATACCGGCGAGATATTCTTCCAGGACATGAGAGTTCCCGCGGACTGTCTCCTTGGGAAAGAAGGCGACGGGTTCAAAGTGGCGATGTCGGCGTTGGACCATGGCCGTTACACTGTGGCTTCCGGCTCAGTCGGCATCATCACCGCTTGCCTAGACGCCTGCGTTCCTTACGCAAACGACCGGAAAGTTGGCGGCGAGCCGATCGGCAAGAAACAGCTCGTCCAACAAATGATCGCCTCGATGGTGCAGGGGCGAGAGATTGGCCGCCTGCTCTACTACAAGGTTGGCTGGATGAAGAACACGGGCCAGCGCCACACCCGAGAGTGCTCGCTCGCCAAGTGGACCAACTGTGCCGCGGCATTCGATGCGGCGAACAAGGCAGTTGAGATTCACGGCGCTTATGGATATATCGACGAGTTCCCCGTCGAGCGTTACTTCCGAAACTCACGCGGCGCGATGATCTACGAAGGCACCCACGAAATCCATACCCTCATGCAGGCGGAGTACGAGCTTGGATACCGGTCGGACAAGCCACTAGCTCACATGCTTCCGACCTATCCGTTTGAAGGTTAGGTGAACTTGGCGTAACATGAGTGTCAGAGACCTTCTAAAGAGACTTAGCGAGGATGGATGGGTTCAAGTTCGGATGCGCGGCAGTCATCGGCAATTGAAGCATCCATCTAAGCAAGGGCTGGTTACAGTCTCCGGACACGACAGGGATGATATTCATCCAAAAACGCTAAAGAGTGTTTTCAGACAAGCAGGATTGGGAGATTGATGAAGTATTGGGTGATTTTGGAGACTGACGGGAAAAGCTGGTCGGCATTCGTGCCAGATTTACCAGGGTGCATAGCGACTGGGCAATCAATGGAAGAGGTCCAAGCGAACATTGAGGAGGCCGTCAAGTTCCATTTGGAGGGCCTAGAGCTCGAAGGTATTGAGATTCCCAGGCCGACCACGCAAGCAATCGAAGTGAAAATCTCTGCGTAGATGGCACCTCGTACAAGCAAGTTCCCAAGGTTGAACGTCCTAACTCCGGTACAGTGGCGTCAGAACTAATATGCAAAAGAAATCCAAAGCAGATATCAAGAAGATGATCGCAGAGCTTCACGCTAAGCCCAAGGCCGGCGAAGAAGCAAAGAACCAGCCCATTGAGCAAGCGGCCGGTGGCAAAGGCGGCTCAAAAGGCGCGGCGGTCAACAAGACCTACCGACCGAAGATCTAAGAGTCTAAATGCTTGTTGGCATCGCCCTGGCGCTGTATGCCCAGATCGGGCTGACTACGCCGTTGAGTCTTCAGAATGGCTTGTCGGTCGA
>JACMJO010000205.1 GCA_014380605.1 Fimbriimonadaceae bacterium
CGGCGTCGGTGTCGACGCTGAAGAGTTGGGGAGCGAAGCCCAGATCGTGCTCTTCCGCGGCATAGATGAGGGGCCCGTACGTAAGGGCAACCCGACCAAGGTTGTCTTTTACCCTCGGATCGGAGGCGACCCACTTTGGCTTTAGCTCAAGATTGAACTTGGCCTTGTCGCCTTTTTGCCACCGCTTCTTGATAACGATGTAGCCATTCGCAAACTGGGCTTCCTCTTCCAATCCGGGAATTTCGGTTTCGACATCGTCTGCCCATTCCGGAATTCGAAAACGGATTTCTGCAACCACAGGCGATTCTGGGTCGACGGATAGCTCAACCTCGCCAGACCAAGGATAGTTGGAGGTCAAAGCCAACTTAGTCGTGACGCCGTTGAGATCCGTAGAGGCTTCAAACCCAATCGGAATATGAATCCAAAACGCGGAATCCGAAACGGAGATGGCATATCGCCCTACGGCACCGATGAGGCGAGCGATATTCGAAGGGCAACAAGCACAACTGAACCAGGGGGTTCTCTTGTGAACTCCTCGACTCTCCAACGGGTTGTCGTAAAAATAGTGAGTGGTTTCCAGGGAGACTCCAGAGATTGCGCCGTTGTACAGCGCCCGCTCGATGGTATCGGCATATTCCGAATTGCCCGTCATTTGGAGAAGCGCATGGCCCCAGAAGACCAGGCCGACCGCCGCGCAAGTTTCGGCATAGGCGGTCAGGTTAGGCAGGTCGTAGTCGGTAGTGAAGCCTTCATTGTCTCCGCTTGGTCCGATGCCGCCCGTTACGTACATCCGCTTCTTGGTGAGGTTTGCCCAGGTTCGCTCGAGGGCGGCTTTCATCTCAGGGTCAGGATCAAGGTTTGCGGCGGCAATATAGAGGTACATCGCCCGCACCGCATGCCCGACGACCTCTTCATGCTCCCGGATCGGCAAGTGATCCTGCAGGTATTCGCCGGTATATTTCTCCTCGTTTTGTAGAATTTTCGCCGCGCCTGGTGACAACGCCACCACGTCTTTCTCCTCCAGTTCGGCTTCAAAAAAGCTTGGCCGACGGCCACGCATCTCCACCATCCAACGCGCTAACTCCCGATAAGACTCGGTCCCCGTTACCTCTGCCAGCTTGATCAAAGCCAGCTCGATTTCCTCATGTCCACACGAACCGTTTCGCTTATCTGGGCCAAATATCGACGCGATGTGCTCAGCAACTTTGATCCCTACTTCCAGCAGTCTACGATCCCCTGTGCTTTCAAATACCGCCACCGCCGCCTCGATCAGATGGCCAGCGCAATACATCTCGTGCATGGCGTGCAAGTTTCGCCACTTCATGGTCGGCTCGTTCAGCTGAAAGTAGGTGTTGAGATAGCCGTCTGTCTCCTGGGCGGACGCAACAATGTCGATCGCTTCGTCCATTGCCGACTTAAGGGTTGGCGATTCGCCATGGTGAAGCGCGTAGGCGACGGCTTCGATCCACTTGTAGACGTCGCTGTCGTTGAATCGGAAGCCCTCAAACCCGCCTGTTTCACCCTTGGCCACCCTCTGGAAGTTCAGTAGCCGGTCGGTCTTAACCAACTGATCGTGTTGGGCAAGGAGCCCCTTTGACAACAGTTCTCGGTGGTAACGGGACCAGAAAGGGTCATTGATCTTGATGTCAGAAAGGGGCAGGGATCGCAGGTTAGCCATGATGTGGTTTGTGGTTTGTGGATTGTGGCTTAAACAAACCACAATCCACAAACCACAAGCTACATTCCCTACGTGTAACTATA
>JACMJO010000206.1 GCA_014380605.1 Fimbriimonadaceae bacterium
TGCCTTCCATGCTTAACGAAACGGGGCTTTGGAAGAGGTCTTTGGTTCGGTCTATGGCGTTGGCGGCGAGCTCGTCCAACGCCTGCCAGTCCATGTCCAGAGCGAGCTCGCCGTGGACCCGGGTCATGTCCAATAGATTGCGGACCAAGCGGCCCATTCGATCCGCCTCTTCCCGAATCGTCCGGGCCAGTTCTCGCGAGGAGGCGGGAATCTCCTGTTGACCTTCCAGAATGCTGGCCGATCCTTCGATGGAGGCGAGCGGAGTCCGCAGGTCGTGAGAGACCGAGCTGAGAAGGTCGCTTCGCATCTTCTCGGACTCAACCCTAAGCGATGCTTCGTGCGACTCTTTGGCAAGGGAAGCCCTTTCCAGCGATCCCGCTAGTTGGTTGGCAATCGCCTCCAATAGATGCCGCTCCACCGAGTCTGGATCAGGGCGGCCGTCAAGGTCGATGGCGAGGACGCCTTGGGTGGAACCGCCTCCGATCAGGGGAACATATAGGCCTCGAGAACCGGAGAGCGTATCGGTGGAGCGACCCGCCAACTGGGCCTTATCCAAAACCCAACTGGCCACGGCTCGCTCATTCAGCTCCGACTCGAACCAGGTGAGCGAAGGGGCAAGCACATTGATTTTCCCATCCCGATTCTCCAGCACGGCCGCCGGGACGCCGAAGATCGCGGACGTCTTCTCAGCCGTGATCTTGGCCATCTCGTCTCGCTTCCTCAGCGTTGCCAAACGACGACCTAGATCGTAGAGTTCGGCGGTATTGCGTTCCCGCACCGCCGAAGAGCGAGATTGCTCCTTGAGGCGTTGGGTGAGGGAGCTGAGCAGCAGGGACACGGCCAGCATGACCACGAAGGTGATGATGTACTCCGCGTCGCTGACGGCAAAAGTCAACCTTGGGTGGACGAAGAAGAAATTCAGACTGAGCACTGAGATAATCGCGGACACGGCGGATTCCCGGATGCCGTGGCGCAGGCTGATCACGGTGACCCCGACTAGGTACATCATGATGATGTTGGCGAGGTCGAATCGGTCGATCATAACGAACCCGATTCCAGTCGTGATTGCCCAGACGATTGCGATCTCGATCGCGCCCTTCCAAGTCCAAGGTGCTTTGGGAAGGGAGCGGATGAGCTTAGGTCCACTGCCAGTCTCTCCCGTGATAACCAGGACATCGATGTCACCACTGGTGCGGATGGTTGCATCGACTACTGAGCCAAACAGGATTTCTTTCCATCTCGCCCTGACAGGTTTGCCCATGACGATGGTGGTGGCGTTCTCCTTTCTAGCGAAGTTGATGACCTCGGCGGCGATGTCGTCCCCGGCAAGGTTGGCGGTTCGAGCTCCCATGCTTTCGGCCAGTCGCAGGGCCTCTTCCACATGGGCTTTTGACTCTTCTCCAAGTCCGCTCTGGCGGGCTGAGTCCACGGTCACGGCGATCAGCTCGGCGTGAAGGCTATTGGCAAGTCGGCGAGCGGCTCGTACCACTTTGGATGCCATCGGGCTCGGCGCGATGCAGACCAAGATGCGCTCGCTTGCATGCCAAGGTTCGGTGACCATTGATGTGGATCGCGCCTTCCTAAGGTCCTCATCCACCCTTTCGGCGGTATGGCGAAGGGCCAGCTCGCGCAGGGCCAGGAGGTTTCCACGCTTAAAGAACCCCTGAATCGCCTGATCGACCTTTTCGGGAACATAAACCTTGCCATCCCGTAGGCGCTGGTGAAGCTCCTCTGGGGGAATATCTACCAGTTCGATTTCGTCGGCGAGTTCAAAGAGGGCATCCGGCACCGTTTCGTGGACGAAAACTCCCGTAATTTGAGCCACCACGTCACGAAGGCTCTCGATGTGTTGAATGTTGATGGTGGTCGCGACATTGATGCCTGAACCGATCAGTTCCTCGACGTCTTGCCAACGCTTCGAATGTCGGGAGAACGGGGCATTGGTATGAGCTAGCTCGTCGACAAGGATCAGTTGGGGGTGGCGTTTTAGCGCTTCATCCACGTCGAACTCAAAGATCTTGACTCCGCGATGCTCGATCTCGCGGAGTGGAAGCCGCTCAAGCCCATCCGACATTGCCTCCGTTTCTTTACGACCGTGAGGTTCAACGTAGCCGACGACGACGTCTACTCCTCGTTGCTTGGCCTCCTGGCCGTCGGACAACATGCCGTAGGTTTTGCCGACCCCCGCCGCCATGCCCAGATAGACTTTGAGTCTTCCCCGCCCAGCCTCGACCGCCGACCCTTGGATTTGGGCCAAGAGAGCTTCGGGATCGGGTCGGTCCGAACGTTGCATCTTTACGAATTATGGTTCTCTGTCCTGAGTGTCTGATCGGTTCAAAGCCCACACTGGGCCGCGCCTGCCGATTCTTGTCCAAAACTTGATGTCCTTTCGGCAAGGAGGGCCCTAGCTTGGCGGGTCTCCGAGGTACCAAGGCACATTGATCACTACGACCCGATTGCCTCCTCTCAACAAGAGTGCGGCTTTCAATCCGGTTGCCCTTTGGTTGTGAAGGAAGTATTGATACCACTTGGACTCGACCAGTTCGGGAATCACCACCGCCACAAGTCGATCTGGGTTCTGCTCGCAGGTGTCGTGGACAAACTCGATTAGGGGGCTGAAAAGTCGCCTGTAGGGCGAGGACACAAGGACCAGCTGAGGCTTGGCGAGGCCGCGCTCCAGGATCGGCTTCCCAATCACCCTCTCCCACTTTTCTCGCAGGTCGTCGGATTCCCCTCCCACGGTGGAGATGTGCATCGCCACCACATCGGGCGAGATGCTGAGCGCCAGTTGCATCGCCTTCTCGGTGATCGAAGTCCAGCTTTTGATCGGGACGATTACGATCGGCGGCTGCATCTTGCTGAGGTCGATCGGATCGTTCTTTCGGGTCTCTCGGGCGACGTGAATGTAGTGCCGTTTCACCTTGATAAAGGTGCCCACAAACAGGGGAATAATCAAGCAGGTGATCCATGCGCCTTCGGTGAACTTCGCGACCAGGACCACGATGAGGGCTAGAGACGTGGCGACCGCTCCAATACCGTTCACGAACGCGAATAGCCGCCACTTCTCCGTCCTCAACTTCAGCCAGTGAACGACCATTCCCGACTGCGAAAGCGTGAAGGCGAGGAAGGCGCCTACGGCGAACAGGGGTATTAGGTGGTCCGTAATGCCGCCGAAGGCGATCAGCAATGCCGCCGCTAGAACGGCGATGATGATGATGCCGAGCGAATAAACCAAGCGCCGACCGCGATTTGCAAAGGCATGGGGTAGGAAATCGTCCTCGGCGACAAGTCGGCAAAGACGAGGAAAGTCGGCAAAACCAGTGTTGGCCGAGAGGGCCAGTACGGCCAACGTACACCCAATGACCAAGTAGTAGAAGATGCCCTTGCCGACGATTGCCGCCGTCAACTGGGAGATCACGCTCTGATACCCTTGTCCCGTTGCGTCCATTGCGCCGATGTGATACGCGTTGCAGAGATAGCCGATGCCTGCCAGGAACACGGCGAGGATCGCTACGATCGCCGTAAGGGTCCGCTGTGCGTTTTTCACCGTCGGCTCGGCAAAGACCTGGACGCCATTGCTAACCGCCTCGACGCCTGTCATGGCGGTGCACCCGCTTGCAAACGAGCGCATGAAGAGCCACAGGCTCATCACGGCGGTTGCTTGGGGCAGGGCCGGAGGCACTTCGAGGGGAACTGGTTGGCCACCTGATGTGAGCGCCCGATACACCCCGATAGCGAGCACGGCGCCCAAGGTCGCGATGAACAGGTAAGTAGGAATCGCGAACGCCATCCCCGATTCCTTGACTCCCCGTAGATTGATGATCGTGATCAAAGCCAGTATTCCGAGTCCAATCGGAAGAATGTAGGGGTGCATATTGGGGAGCGCCGAAACCAGGGCACCAACGCCTGCGGAAA
>JACMJO010000015.1 GCA_014380605.1 Fimbriimonadaceae bacterium
CGCCCAGGGATAGTTTAAGGAAGGGAGATGTACGAACAACAAGAAACAAACCACGGACTTCACATGGCTTCCGTCCTGGTCGGCGTTGCCGCTGGGATTGCCGGAACCATCCTTTACGCCACGTATCGCGAACGAGAATTCAACCGCATCGTGGGCAAGACGAGAGAGATCAGCGACAACTCGAGCCAATACATCGGCGACGTCGGACACAACCTCAAGGAAAAAGCGGTTGCGCTCGTTGATTCTGCCGAGCACGCGGTTTCCAACATTAGCCAATCGGTCCACAACATGGCCGACAGGAAGTCTCACAACCTAACGGACGGAAAAGCAACTTCGACGAAATAGCCTTGCCGCGATAGAATGACGACGTGAAGTTCGTTCTCGTCGTCATTCTATTAGCAACCTTTATCGGTCAAACGCCTAAGAGCCAGGTCGCCCGGGAAGCGCACGCTTTTCTCGCCGCACTCACCATCGAACAACGAGGAAAGGCGGCGTATCCTGCCGACTCAAATCAACTTTACAACTGGCATTTCGTGCCTCGGGATCGGCCAGGCATCCCTTGGTCGGACCTCAACGAAGCTCAAAAGAAAGAAGCGCAAACCCTTCTGCGCGCAAGTCTCAGCAAGATCGGGTATCAAAAAATCGAAGAAATCCGGGCGCTTGAGCCGGTGCTGAGGGAGATCGAAGGCGGCAATCTGAGTCGTGATGAGAATCGCTACAGCTTCGCTTTTTTTGGCAACCCAAGCGATACCAAGCCGTGGGCGTGGCGCTATGAGGGCCATCACCTCTCCCTGACTTTCGCGTATCGCGATGGAACTCTTGTCGCAAGCACGCCGCAGTTTCTTGGTTCAAACCCTGCGGAGGTCCTGACGGGTCCAAAAAAGGGGAATCGCCCCTTGGCAAAAGAACAGGATCTGGCTCATAAACTCCTTGAGTCCCTTAATCCAGCCCAGCTCGCAAAAGCCAAAATCGCGAACGAGACGAAGGGCGACATCGTCACGGGCAATGCCCGACGAGCGGCCGTTGAGGGCAATCTTGGCCTCTCCTACAGGGAGATGCTCAGTCCCCAAAAACAGGCATTGATGGACCTGCTACGAGCCCATGCTGAGGTCCAGTCGGAGAAAGAACAAGCCCGGCGAATGAAGCAAATCGAAGGCGAGGAGTTAGACTTGGTCTTCGCTTGGATGGGCACGACCGAACGGAAGGGAAGGCACTACTACCGAATCCAAGGCAAGAATCTTCTGGTGGAGTATGACAATAGCCAGGGCAACGGTACCCACGTCCACACTGTCTGGCGCAATCTTACGGAAGACTTCGGCTCTGATCCTCTGAAGGAGCACTACGAGCATGGGCATTCTCACGGCCACCGTTCTTAGTCCCATAGAATCAGTACCAAAGCAGGCTCAATGGGCGGCGATCTAGAGGTTAGGCGTGAAACTCCATCTTCATGAGATCGCTCCCAGGCTCTTCCCGATAGTAGGCCGTGATGGTGAATCCCAGGATTTGAGCGAGTACGGAAAGGCAATCCTGGCTGTGCTGGGTAGGCGCTCCGCAACTATCGTCGCCATCGATGGTCATGGTGATTCCAGACTGATCCCAAATGCTCACTCCCCGTTGAGTGGCATCGTTGGCTAATCGGACGAAGGCCGTCGCCTCCGGGACAGGGTTTGCATGGTCCAACCACGCAATAAGATTGATAATGCCTTCCTCCCTTAGATAATCAAAGAAGAGTCTGTCTGGGCTCAGACGAAAAGTTTCCTGAAACACTCGGAATTCTGCCTCCAATCCGGTTGGTGGCTTACTTACGGTCTGAAAGATTCGTTGAAAGAGGCCCATTTGGTTAGCCAGGAATATAACTCTATGCTTGGAGACTTAGAACCAGACATGATCTGTTCTGAGGGGCCATGTTGAAAATAGACCAGTGAATGGCAAGCTTGGACGAGCGCGGCTAAGGAGAAACTGGCCTACTTTCAAGAAGCTGGATAGTGTTACCAATGGCGATTGCAGAGTTATCGATCACTTGCCATCCTTCGGGAATCGCATTCCTATAGGAGGCATTGCAGGATCGAATCGTCTCATCGAGGATCGAAGGATCAAAATCCTTGTTCGTGCGGTTATGATTTCGGTCAAGATTTACATCCAGATTTGGCAGCAACAGGACCTTACGGACTTCAAGGTGCGGTAGCTCACTTTGGATCAACGATTCTAAACGCTTAGGACTTCGGCAGTGATCGATGGCGACGACGAACCCTGCTTCTGCGTAAGTGCGTGCCACAGCGCAAGCCGAGCGCTCGGCGAGCTGAAACTGCCGCTCGGTTTCGTCCGTCCAAGGAATCGATTCCGAAAGCCCCGACGTCACCCAAAGTCTGAGGTCGTCCACGGGAATGTGCAACCCAAACTCAACTCGGGCAAGCAACGCCTGGCAAAGGCTTGTCTTGCCTGCGCCAGGCGGCCCGGATATAAAGTAGATCATGCCCTCGACCTTTCCAACGCTCGTTCAGCGGCGGCCTTGGGTTCTGGAGGCAAGTGGGGCAGCAACAGCTGGATCGTGTCGCGCAGGTCCATTACGGTCGGGTCTTCGTCCTCTTCCCTTTGATGCTTCTTTCTGGCCGCCTCTGCGAAGCCGGAAGCAATAATGCCTGCAGGCAATGCAACGACTCCAACTCCAAGCAGCATGATGACGACCGCCATGAATCGGCCAAGCGCGGTCACGGGAAAGACGTCGCCATAGCCCGTGGTCGTTAAAGTAACGATGGCCCACCACATGGAGTGCGGTATGGATTCGAAGCCCTTTGTTCCGGCTTCGTTTTCAACCGCATAGAGGACGCTTGCGGCGATGGTGACCAACACAAGGATCGTTAGTCCCAAGCTCTTTAGCTCTGGCATCCTACTGTTGAGGACCTGGGCGATCAGCCTAAGGGCGGGAGAAGTGCGACCCAATTTCAAAAGTGAAAGGAGTTTGAGAAGTCTAAGCGCTCGCAAGGCTCCGAGTGCCGTCGGGACTTCTGGAAAGGCCATGCTTGCGATAACGAGCAGGTCGATGATTGCCATTGGGCTAAGTAGCCACTCAAAATAACCTCGAATACCTGGCGAGGCTCCAACTCGAAGAGGGGCCACCCAGAGTCGCCCGATAAACTCAATCGAGAATACGATGAGAGACACCCATCTAAGGACCTCCAGCCAAGGCTCCAGCGAAGGATGCAAATCGGGAACCGTGTCGATGATTAGTGCAACTACCGTTAGCACGATCAACACGGCCAGAAACAGATTGAAAACGCGCTCGTAGAAAGGCGGATTGTCATCGGGATCAAGCAGATCGTGGGTCCACTGTCGAAGAGATCGTTCGGCGGCGAGAGAATCGGCCATTAGGCGACTATTTTAGAACCGATCTCCGTTCTTTGAGAACTTAACTTATCAGATGCCGAAAACGGGTACACGTTGGGCATGAGTTCCACCTACTCGGCGTTGATCCGGTCCTTGATTCCTTCGTTGGATACCTTTGTGGGAGACCAGCTAGTCGTGACGACGCCGATCGATGGCTCCGTGATCGCAAACTTGCGCATGGATTCCAAGGCGGAGGTGGACCTCAAGATAGCGCGGTCGGTGAAGGCGTTTGAGGCGTGGCGAGATGTTCCGGCTCCGAGGCGAGGCGAATTGGTTCGACTGCTGGGTCAGAAGCTACGAGAACGGAAAGAGGACCTTGCCAAGCTCGTGACCATCGAGTGCGGAAAGATATTGGAAGAAGGTCGAGGCGAAGTGCAGGAGATGATCGACATCTGCGACTTCGCAGTTGGTCTGAGCCGACAACTTTATGGCCTTACTATCGCCAGCGAGCGGCCGAACCACACGATGCAGGAGAACTGGTTGCCGCTTGGTCCGGTTGGCATTATCAGCGCGTTCAACTTCCCAGTTGCCGTGTGGGCTTGGAATTCAGCGTTGGCTTTGGTCTGCGGCGACTCTTGCCTCTGGAAACCGAGCGAGAAAACGCCACTTACGGCATTGGCTTGCCAGGCGATGTTTGACGAGGTTGCACGGGATTTTCCCGATGCGCCGGAAGGACTGAGTCAAGTGATCATAGGCGTAGCAGAGCAGGGGGCTCAACTCGTGGACGACATTCGCGTTCCCCTCATCAGCGCAACCGGGTCTACTCGGATGGGCAAGGCGGTTGGGCCCCGAGTAGCGGCTCGTTTTGGCCGTTCCTTGCTGGAGCTGGGCGGAAACAACGCGATCATCGTTGCTCCTTCCGCCGACTTGGAAGTTGCGGTTCCATCCATCCTGTTTGGCTCGGTAGGAACTGCGGGACAACGGTGTACCTCCACGCGCCGAGTCATCGTTCACAAGAGTCTGGCCGACAATGTGTTCGCGACCCTCGCCAGGGCCTACCAACAGATTGGCGAGAACAAGGTAGGCGATCCTTTGGAGTCTGGAACGCTGGTGGGACCGCTCATCGACGGGAACGCCTTCTCGTGCATGCAAAGCGCATTGAATACGATTCGACCCTTGGCGGCTGAGGTGGTCGGCGGCGAGATGGTGGCGATCGGGTCTGGTGGTTTTTACGTTAAACCCGCGGTGGTTCGTCTAGACAATCAACCAGAAGCGGTATTCACAGAAACCTTCGCACCGTTGACGTATGTGATTC
>JACMJO010000207.1 GCA_014380605.1 Fimbriimonadaceae bacterium
AAGACGGTCGGCCCGTTGCCGAACGTTTCCCAATTTCTCCTGAAAAACGATGGTCGAGGTCTTTTCCAGGAACTGGTCCATGGATCGCTTATTGTCCTCGGCATAGAAGAAGCGAGCGTCGTTGAATCGGGCATTGAGTACCCACTGGTTCCCGATTCGAACCGTCTCATCCTCTCCTGAATTTCGCACGAAAACAAATCGATTGGTCAAATTGCCGGAGGCATCTTGAACGGGAAACATCTTCTCGTGCTTCGCCATCGCAGTGATGAGGACAGGGCGAGGGAGATCTAGAAACTCAGACTTGAATTCGCCCTCGATTGGCGTGGGCCACTCCGTGAGATACACGTTCTCATCCACCAAAGACTCGGTCAACAGCGGATCGCCAGTGGCAACCTTTTTGGCCCCTTCGCGAATTCGATGTCGCCTGATTTCCGGGTCTGGCTCGACTAGCCTTGCCCTTAGCCCCAGCATCAACTCATCCAGATTCTTCGCTTCGAAGAGATCAGGCGAGTAGAAGCGATGGCCCTGCGAGGTCAAAGTGGATTGTACAGATTCGATGACGAAGGGAACCAGCCGGCCATTAAATGCGGCCAGAACCCAGCGGATGGGCCGCGCGAATCGCATTCGAGCCGAACCCCATCGCATCGTCTTCTCAAAGGTCAAGGCCCGGATCGCTTGAGGAATCGCCCCCTGCAAAACCTCGCCGGTAGGCAAGCCCAGAACCGATTTATCGATCCAGACGTACTTTTCGTCCCTTCGAACCGAAGACACCTCGACCCCATTGCTCCGGCAGAAACCTTCTAAAGCCTTGGTTGGATTGCCATCCTTGTCGAACGCCGCCTGTAAGGCTGGGCCTCGCATCTCCTTTTGTTCGTTGGGCTGTTTCTCAACGAGCCCGGAAATGGAGACAATCAAGCGTCGCGGAGTTCCGTAGATCGTGGATTTGAAGCCCGGCTGAAGAACGTTCGCGGCCTCGAGCAACTCCACAAGCTTGTCTCGAAGGTCATGGTTCGCTTTTTCGACAAATGTGGCAGGAAGCTCCTCGCAACCAAGTTCCAAAAGTAGCTCGGGCATAGACTCAGGATTTTACTTGCAAACATAGGCGCAACACCCCTGTCGCACTCTCCTCACACCGGATACAGAGCAAGGGCCGCCGCGCCATAGAGCCCGGCATCGGTTCCAAAGGGACTTGCCGAGACGGCAAGGCGATCCAAGTGGGGAACCATCCATGCGCTGAGGCCAACCGAGCCTGCGATCACCACGTCGTCCGGGAAGTACAGGTTGCGAAGTGCGAATAGCGCACTCTCCAGCGCCTCCACCGCCACCACTTTTTGCTGGTCGGAAGGTTCGGTGGTTAAGTTGATCCCACCCAATAAATCCTCGTAGCTTTGACCGTTCGGTGTGGGAAGGTCGTTGATCCGGGGGTATTCGCCCCTCCGACCGCTCCAAATCTGGCCGTCTTGCACAAACCCACAACCCACGCCTGTACCGAGAGCTAGCGTCGCGACGCGACGACCTGCAAACTCGGGCAGGCAAGCGTGGCCCCAAGCAGTGGCATGGCCATCGCCGTGGGCAAAAGTTGTCACCCCGGTCGTGCGTTGACTGAACTCAATGCCGATCTGGTCGGGCATCAAATACTCCTTTGCGGCCAAGCAGATTCCCGTTTCAGGGTCGATGATGCCTC
>JACMJO010000208.1 GCA_014380605.1 Fimbriimonadaceae bacterium
CACGATACATGGTTGATGGAGTCGAATACACCCGGGAAGCTTTCGTATCTCCCATCGATCAAGTTGCCGCGATTCGGCTGTCCGCCAATAAGAACGACAGCCTGAACTTCGATCTCAAGCTAGATCGTCTTGGAAAGACAGCCGCTGAAACCAGAGGCGATAACCGCCTTGTCATCGTCGATCAGGCGGGACACGGCGGCAAGTCTCTAGGCACGAAGTTTCACGGGGTTGTAGATGCGGTCCTAGATAGCGGAACCATGACCGGGCGGGACGGAAAGCTGGAGATTCGCAATGCAAGTTCCGTTACCCTCTATGTGGCAAGTGCCACGGACTACAACAAGACCCAACCGTCCAATCCGGTCCAGTTTGATCGCCTTGCAAAGTGCGACGAAACGCTCAAGGCGGCAAAGAAGAAGGGTTACGCGAACATCAAATCGGCGGCGGTCAAAGAGCATCAAAAACTGTTTCGGCGGGTCTCCCTCGATATCGGTTCAGGTATCCACAAACCCACGGACGAGCGCCTCAACGCCGTTAAGCAGGGCGGTACCGATGTTGGACTGGAGGAGCTTTACTTCCAATATGGGCGGTACCTGCTCATCACCAGCTCAGGGCCGGGGGACATGCCGGCCAACCTCCAGGGAGTTTGGAGCCCCCATGAAACCGCCCCTTGGAATGCCGATTATCACCTGAACATCAACCTTCAAATGAACTACTGGATCGCGGAGGTCGGGAACCTGCGTGAGTGTCACTTGCCAATGTTCGACCTTCTGGAGAACCTGCGACCCTCGGGACGGGAACTTGCGAAACGATTGGGCTCTCAAGGAATTGCCGCGGGACATGTCACAGATGGGCCGCTGTGGGCGGCATTATCGGGCCAGACCGTTTGGGGTCTGTGGCCCCATGGGATGGGTTGGTGCGCCTCACACTTCATGGAGCACTACCGATTCACCGGAGACATGGCCTTCCTGAAAGATCGTGCCTATCCCTTCCTCAAAGAGTGCGCCGAGTTCTACTTAGCCTGGCTGGTCAAAGACCCAATGACCGGCAAACTCGTGAGCGGGCCAAGCAGTTCGCCAGAAAACAGCTATCGTCAGGAAGGCAGGAATCTCAACGTCGGTATGGGCAATGCCATGGACCAAGAAATCGTATGGGAGGTCTTCACGAACTTCCTCGCCGCTTCCAAAGAGTTGGGCCTCTCGGGAGAAGAACAACGGAAAGTTCGAGACTCGCTCTCGAACTTGGCTCTTCCCAAGATTGCTTCCGATGGCCGCCTGATCGAGTGGAGTCAGCAGTACGAAGAGCCGGAGCCCGGACACCGGCATGTGTCCCACCTCTACGGCGTCCATCCTTCAAACCAGTTCTCCTTCACCGAGAAACCCGAGTATCTGAAGGCGGCCAAGAAGTCGCTTGAATACCGACTTGCCAATGGAGGCGGCCACACCGGGTGGTCGAGGGCTTGGATCATCAACTTCTTTGCGAGATTCCGTGACGGGGACACCGCCCACGAGAACATCAAGGCTCTCCTCGCAAAGTCCACACTTCCCAACCTATTCGACGATCACCCTCCGTTCCAAATCGACGGAAACTTTGGCGGAGCGGCAGGCATTGCTGAGATGCTATTGCAGAGCCACGAGGGATTTCTGCACCTCTTACCCGCGCTTCCCAAAGCCTGGCCCACCGGGTCGTTCAAGGGTCTGTGCGCCAGGGGCGGTTTCGTGGTTGATGCAGATTGGAAGGATGGAGCATTGAAGAAGGCCACGATCCTCTCCAGGCTCGGAGGCACCTGCATGATCCTTGCCAACGCCGACGAGATCAGGGTTCAGGAGGATGGTTCAAGCCAGTCGGAAAAGCTCACACTTGGCCCCGGAGTGGCGATCTTAGAGACCAAACCGGGCAAGAAGTATCGGCTTAGTTTTCACGCGGAGTAGGCATTGCTTAGAGTGCGGCAATTCATTGCCGCTTTCACCTGTCCGATTCATCGGACTGCGACGTATGCAAAAGCGGCAATGAATTGCCGCACACTAAATAGTCTGGAGCGATTTCACCTAGCTCGCCGTCTTTTGCTATACTTTGCCCGGCCTTATGCTCTCTCTCGACCATGCCCGCGACATTGCCGCTCAGTTCCACATCGAGCACCCCTTCGAAATTGAGTTCTTTGAAGGTCGCGGGAACATTAATCTGGATACTCTGCTGATCTCGGCAGGGCCCGAGAAGCGGGCGTACCTTCTCCAGCGAGTCAACCCCGACGTCTTCCCCATGGCCGACCGCGTGATGGCAGGCATGATCGCTTCCATCGAGGCTCAAAAGCAATCCATCCATCAAGGACTCGGGGCTGAAACCGGCTGGCAAGTCCCTGAACTCGTCCCCACCAAGGAAGGCCGTCTGTTCCACGAAGAGGACGGCGTGTGGCGGATGATGTTCTATATCGAGGGAGCAATCAGCTACAAGTCCCTCAGCGAACTCCCCGACCATCGACGTTCGGAAGCGGCTTTTGAAGTGGGACGAGGGCTCGCGATCTACAACGACCTCACCGCCACAATCGAGTCGGAAACGCTTCCGACTGCCCTTCCCGGCTATCGGAACACGCGAATCTACTTTGATCAGTTGGCTGCAGCGATGGAAGGATGTAGAGACGTATCGCAGACCGAACATCGCCTCCCAACCGACCCCGAGACGCGGCAGACTACCGAGCGCCACTTCCTGTGCGCATGCTCGGAGGGTGAGAGGCTCGCGAGACTAAACGACCCTGAACTGCAGCCGTTCATCCAAACCGCATTGAAATATCGAGACATGGCGATTTCGTTAACCGAGGCGAGAGAGACGGGATCGATTCGAAACACCGCCATCCATGGCGACACCAAGATCGAGAACTTCCTCTTCGATGCCCTTACGGGCCGAGTCATGTCGCTGGTCGATCTCGATACGATTATGCCCCTGACGTGGCTCGCCGACTGGGGCGACATGGTTAGGTCTCTGGTCAACGTGGCAGGAGAGAAAGAGCGCGATCTCTGCAAGGTCCAAGTCGATCGCGAGGTCTATCAGGCAGTCACTGAAGGATTTCTCAGCACGGCGGCCACCGCGACTCCCGAAGAGATCGCCCTCATGCCAATGGCAGTCCAAGTAATCACTCTCGAGTTGGGCGTGAGATTCCTTTCCGATTATCTTCGCGGAGACACCTACTTTGCTTTAGGAGCAAACGATCCGCATGATCTTAATAAGGTTCGGGCGATGGTGCAGATTCAGCTCTTCGAGAGGCTGTTAGAGCACGAACCCGAAGCCAACGCGATCTTGGCAGACTTTGCCACCAGAGTGCCGCTGATCTAGCTACTTTTGGGAATGCGCGAACTTGTTCGCGTTCGCATTGCGACGGAGTCGCCGCGATCTCGCATGTACTGATGGGACGGCAAGTTCGCGCTTTGTATCGCGACAGAGCCTCTGCTACAGCGCTCCGCGCAGAATGAGTGCGCGAACAAGTTCGACACTCCCAAAAGCAGATGGATCAAAAGCCACGCTTCACATCGTCCTTCCCCTGATGGGCGCTGAAGCAATGGTTGGGGGTTTGTTGATTGCGATTATCTCGGGAGTCGTCCTGGGGATTGCCGCGCTTCTCGTGGTTTACAAGATGATCGACGGGGACATTCCGGTTTCTATGGGCATGGGCGGACTCGTGAGCATCGTCGGCGTCATTCTTTTGACCGTCAAACCGCCCCACCCCGCCATTCCTGCCATCGTCCTGGTGGTGGCCCTGACCCTGATGGCGTTCTTCCCTTTCATGCTCAATCAACTGGACAAGGCGGACTTGAACAGCTTTGACGTGGATAGGCTTGGTCGATCTTTCGAGTCCCTTGCCCAGCGCCCCGACAACTTTGCGAGTCGACTAGAAGTAGCTAAAGCTCTTCACTCCCAGGGAATGGTGCATCAGGCCATCGCCATCGCATCGGCTGCCCTCGACACGATTCCTCACGAGAAGAGCGATGTATCAAATCGGTCGATACGCGACCAATTCCGAGACGAAGACTACAAAGTGAAGCAATGGATGCGCCAGGCTGGAAAGGTGCCATTGTTCGCCGATCACATGCATTGTCGCGCCTGCAATCATGACAATCCGCTGACCGCAATCGTATGCGAGAACTGCGGAAACACACACCTCCTCGACGCGGCAAGGCGCGGCGACAACAAGACGAAGGTGATCGGTAAACTCGTCCTCAGTTGGGGACTCTTGGCCCTATTTCTCGTTGGCTCGGCTTCGGCGGGATTGAGCTTGCCCGGAGCGGCGGGCATCGCCGTCATTCTCGCGTTTCTTGTCGCGATCGGCTTCCTGTTTGCC
>JACMJO010000209.1 GCA_014380605.1 Fimbriimonadaceae bacterium
AAGAAGGGTTACGACGAGGGAAGCGCGATGCCGTTCGCCAAGGATATGAAGGGCAAATTGCTACTGTTTTTCGGCACGGCGGACAATAACGTCCATCCGTCGAACACCTACCAGTTCACGCGAGCCCTAGATCGGGCCGGAAAGTCTTATGAAATGGCGGTAGGAACGGATCAGGGGCACTCAGGAGTGAATTTCTCGCGGATGCTGGAGTTCTTCGTGGACCACCTGATCATCAACCGCAAGAACGGAGCCCAGTTGGCCTGGAACAAACGGGAGTATCGGCGTGACGTCGCTCGGCGCGGGTAGCAGCACTTTCCGAGCTTATTTGCGTTTATCCTCTGTGTGAAGTCCGGGGTCAACTGGCTGGTGGCTGCTTTTGGCATCTTTGTTGGGATGTTGGTTTTCATCTTGCTTACGCCGCGAATGGTTAGGCATGATGGTCCGCGGCGCTCCAAGCCGGCATCCGACATCTCTAGCCTCAGGGGAATGGTTCAGATCTACCGCCAGGATATCGGGCATTATCCCGAAACCCTTGCCGACCTCCGAACCAAGCCAGCTATTGGAGCCACAGGATGGCGCGGCCCGTACATGGACACTGATATTCCTTCGGATCCCTGGGGCAACGAATACGACTACCAGCTTTCCTCCGATGGCGAAAAGTTCTCTATCATCTCGTATGGTCGGGATGGAGCTCCAGGCGGTGAAGGCGACGACGCTGATATAGGACGAGAGGTTAGCGAGGGGTCTTGAGAATGCGCTCCGGCGGTGCGCTTCACCTTTCAATCTACTTTCTCTAGGCGAGAAATTTGCTAACAAGCACATGGAACTGGTGAGTGCCGGCCTCCCGCTTAGGTGAGAATCGGCCTCGGTCATAAAACCGCGACTGCACGCCCTTCTGCACCAACTCAACAACTTGCTCATCCTCCCGCTCGACCCGGTCGAGCTGCGCGCCCGCGCCCTGTCCGAGCCGATCCTCTTGCCAGATGTACCGAACGAAACTGACACGGGTTACATCCGGGCCAAGGGGCTTCACAACGTTAATCGAGAGGCCCCAAGGATAGAAGTTGAACATCAGGTTTGGGAAGAACCAATAGTAGTAGGCGGCGATCCTTCTCCCATAGTCCGGCGATGACTCGGGAAGGTCGAAGCAGTCCTCGCCGCTTTTTGCCTCCGCGAGTTGGAGATTTCCGGTGTCGAAGAGTTCGTAGGCGTAGGTTTCGTAGTCGATAGTGGCGTTCAGCGAGGCGTGGATGAACGGGATGTGGAAGCCCTCCAGATAGTTGTCTACGTACAACGCCCAGTTCGACTTCACCAGATAGTCGCGCGTGCCTTCTTGGGCGAATCTGAATTCGTTAAGAGGAAGCCAGTCGAGGCGCTCCAGCATCGGCCGAAACCACTCCTCCATCCCCTGATTTGGGCTTAGAGACGCGAAGAGCAAGGGCCCCCAGTTGCCCATTGGAATTTTGGTAAGGCTGTCCGCCGGAGTTGGGAACCCGACGACGTCCGTGAATTCGGGCATGTGTTGGAAACACCCGTCCAATCCATACCGACGCCCGTGGTATCGACACCGTAGGAACCGTTCGTTGCCTGCGCCTTCACAGACCGTCATCCCCCGATGGGTGCAGACGTTGCTCAGGAGGTGCATGTGGTCGTCCGTGTCGCGGGTTAGGAGGAGGGGCTCGTCCAGGCATCCTTCCAGCAAGGTGAATGGGTGCACCGCGCCCGCTACCTTGGCCTGATCGAGATGGCCGATCCATTGCCAAGACTTAGCAAAAATGGCGTCCTTGCTCCGCTCAAACCAAGCGGGGTCTTTGTAGAAGGCGCTGGGAAGGGTTGAGGCATGCTCGATTCGAGGATCGACATTGAGCTCGGGCATAGGCATATTCTGGCATGTAGGGCCGCCTTCCAGCCGGTAGGCGCGACACTCCTGCCGCACCTACGAGTCCCAAAATTGCACCCGATTAAGCGCTTGCGGCGTCACATAGTCGTGCCCCGATTGCCACGCCTGAAGAAGCCGAGTATTCCGCTACCGCCTTCATTCCAGTTGTCGGAAACGGACTGGAAGGGGATGTTGGTCAATCGCGACACGCAACGCCTCGCGCGGCACTTGGGTTGGCTGTTGGCAGATTTCAAGTCCCTGCCCAGGTTTATGCAGGCGGAGACATGTCGGGCTTTGAACAGGTTTGTTCGCAGAAAACGTCCTTTACCCCCAGAGATCGCCCAATTAGCCCCTTTTAACCTAAGCGATGCTCCGTTGCAATGGGGCGATTTGCAGGCGGGGGACATCCTGTTTACTCGCCCGAATCCCGCCATCATCCCTGGCTTTCTGTGGGCAATGCACTACTCCCACGTTGGCATCTACGTCCGTCCCGGGGTTGTGATGGAGGCGAACGTGGATAAGGGAGTTCGACTTCGCCCCCTTGAGCGGTGGCGAAACTCCCACGCCCACATGGGATTTGCCCGAGTGAAGCCGCAGTTTTTGAGTCAAGTCCCAAACTTGGAAACGGCGATGGACGAGGCCGCCGACAACTGGACCAAAAACCGGATCAAGTACAACCTCGCGATGTGGAACGAAGCGGGGACGAGCTACGGCAAGTCCTATTGCAGCGAGCTGATCTGGATGGTTTATGGGGAGCTGGGCCTCGACCTACGAGACGATCCCCAGTCGGAGATCTATGTCCAATGGGTCCAAGCAACCTTTGGCGACTGGGCGGCCCGGGTCATCGCCGAGCCCGCTATCGCACCAGATGAGTTGGCGCTATCCAGCAAGTTGGAGTTTTATTCAGTTGGGAAGACACGGTAGGTGCGACACTCCTGTCGCACCTACGCTATTTCGCGGCCCAGAGGAAACCACGACGCATCAGCTCGCGAGGAACCTCTGCTTCCAAAACTGCGGCATTGTGGCCAAGTGCGTTGTAGAACACTTTTCCCTTGCCGTACATCTTGGTATAGACCTGCGGCATCTTGCAGGGGTTGGCGTTGTGGGGGCCGTCTGCGCCTGAAGTTGGAAAATCGCAAGTCGCCAGCACGTTCACGCCCGGATCGACGTGCAGATAATACTGCTCGCTTGAAACCTGGAAGTCCTGGAGGCCGGTGGTGATCTCATGTGGATTGGCATGGTTGATATTGACGGTGTAGTTCACGCCATCGTTGCCCGGGTGGGCCACCCATTGGGAACCAGTCATAAACTGCCACTCGGTATTGGTTCGGAAGGAATCGCACATTCCGCCATGGCAACCCGCCATGCCAACGCCGTAGTCGCGAACGGCTTCGGCAACGGGATTGAACTGTTCGCCGCTGATCTCGCTCATGGTCACGATGGGGACCAGGAGGTTCATTAAGTTCACCTTGTCGGCGTCGGCAAAGGAGTCCAGTGTGTTGCTGACCTCAACTTCGAACCCCTCGCCCTTGAGAATCCCCTCAAAAAGCGCGGCGACCTTGTCCGGCTCATGCCCATCCCAGCCACCCCAAACGATCAAAGCCCTCTTGTTTACCATCGAGCGCGGAGTTTACTTTTCAAAAACGCGATTTGGCACAGGGTTTGCAGATAAAGCGATCAAGCCTTACCTCTCCCCCAAAACAAGGCCGACCCCGCGAGGCTCCTCTTGCGGGGTCTTTCATTTGTGGCATGGGCGTCCCGCCCATGGGTTCCATGCCCGTCCCGGGCATGGTCGCACTTACGGGAGCTTTTCGCCAGTAACCACAAGCTCTTCACCCTGGAAATCGCGGAAAAAACAACTGCGATAGTTCTCATGGCAAGCTGCGCCAAGCTGCTCGACTTGGATTAACAAACAATCCTGATCACAGTCGACGGAAACTCTTTTCACGTTTTGAAAGTGCCCGCTAGTTTCTCCCTTGAGCCAGAAACTCTGCCTCGAGCGGCTCCAGTAGGTGCACTTTCCCGACTCCATGGTGCGCCGAAGTGACTCCTCGTTCATCCAAGCCATCATCAGCACCTGCCCGTTCTGATGGTCCTGAATAATTGCAGGGATCAGACCATCGGCGTTGTACTTGAGGTTCTGTAGCAGGGACATAAAGCGAGTTTACTAGCCGCCAAGTAAACTCCGGGGACCTTGCCCAAACGCCAACTTACCAACCTCGCGCTATGCCTGGCGGTCGTGCCGCTTTTCGGTTGGTGGCTAACCGGTCTCTTTGACTTGGATGAAGGTTTTTATGCGGCGGTAGTCGGCGAGATGAACCGGCGCGGTGAGTGGGTGACCCCCTACTTCAACGGCCAACCATGGTTTGAGAAGCCGATTCTCTTGTATTGGCTGGCCAAGCCGATGGTTGCGATCTTTGGCGATACGATCGGCCCGCGACTGCCCAGCGTCCTTAGCACGATTGGATGCTATCTGCTCATCGCCTGGTATGCGCGACGACGGCTAAGCGAGGATGCGGCGGCGTGGTCGGTTGCCATCCTGGGCTCCAGCCTCGTGTTTGTGGCCGTTGGTCGGTTGATGATGACTGATATGCCGCTCGTGTTGGCGTTTAGTGCGGCCATGTTGATGTTCTGGGAATCCTTGGTAGGAGACCGTCGATGGCGTCTTCTCAGCGCCGGTCTCTTGGGTGTTGCAGTACTCGCTAAGGGGCCGGTTGCGCTGATTCTGTTCGCACTGATTGCAGGTTGGACCTATTGGCGGGAGCGGGAGTTGAGGCCTGCCTTTCGCGGCCACTGGCTGTTCGGAACCTTCATCCTCGCCGCCGTGATCTGCCTCTGGTACGTGCCTGCTTATCTGGCGAATGGAGACCTGTTCGTCCAGAAGTTCCTCATCGAGCAGAATATCGGGCGGTTCACAGGAGGCGACAAGGCGCACACCATCAAGGCGGTTTGGGCTTATATCCTCTACATCCCGGTGATCTTTATCGGGATGATGCCCTGGTCGTATTGGATGCGGATGTCTTGGCGAGAATCCGGAGAGTTTGCGGCGGACGAAAGCGGCACCTCGAAGAAAGTTGTCGAGGGCAATGTGCAAGATCAGACCCAGGCTTTCATGCGCTTCCTCAAGGCTTGGGCTCTGATCATTTTCCTGTTCTTCAGCATCTCCAGCGCCAAACTCCCGCACTATGTGCTGCCTGTATTCGTTCCGCTGGCGATCCTCCTCGGAGTTTGCTTCGCGCGATGCAAGCCACTAGAGAACGTGAGAACCCTGGCCTTCCCTATCGCTTGGACGCTAGCCGTCAGCATCCTCGCCAACGCTGGATTCCTTTGGTGGTACCAGCAGAGCGGCCAATCGGAAGCTCATGCCTTTGCCCGATACATCCGCGCCAACAGCCTTCACAAGGTTCAGAGGACGGTGGCGGTTTTCCAGATACCCAAGAAGGAAGGACGTCTCTCAGCGGGCACACTGAGGCTTCAAGAGACAAGTCTGCCGTCATTCTTGTTGTATCTGGACACGACGGTGAATGAAGCCGACACAGTAGAGGAAGTTATCGAGAAAAACAGCCACTGGCTCTTCACTCGAAAGGGCCGCATCACCGAACTGACTAAGGGCAAATTCTCCAGTTTGGACAAGCGTTTGAATCCAATCGGGCCAGTTGGAGACAACTTTGAGCTGTACGAGGTTGGTGATATCTCCACCCCGAAACCCCCTCCTCAATTTCCGGATGAACTTTCTAAAAATTGATGGCTGGGTGTCGCGAAATGGAGGAGGGGACTTTTCGTGCAATCACATGAAACACGTGCCAATGCTTCGGTGTTCCTTGGCTGGTGTGGCCATCCTGCTCGACCTCTTCAAAGTGAAGTACTTCCCAGCCCGCTAGCAAGGCATCGACCTCAACGCGGTCGTGGCTTAGAAGATCATTTGACCAGTCATCCCTTGGTCCCAGTAACTCAAAAAGGAAGAGCCCACCCGAGTTCAGGGACTCTCTGATGGTAGTCCAGACCGACGTCAGTACCTCCTTGCTTTCGACAAAGAACAAGCTGTACGCCGCGACGACCAGGTCATAGGATCCAGGCTCAAGTCCCAAATCCTCCAACATGGTCTGAGTGAGTGTCACCCGCTCCTTTGCATCTGCCGACAACCGTGACTCGGCGATTTTCAGAGCCTGGCTATGCCCATCGATCGCCTCGACTTGCCACCCCTTCTCCGCCAGCCAAACCACCGCATGCCCAACACCACAGCCAAGATCCGCAGCTCGTCCCGTCTTTGGAAGGTAGGGCTCAAGAGTCGAGAATAGAGGGTGAAGAGGCTTGGATATAGTCGACTCAAAATAGTTCGACCACTCGGAGACAGGATTTGGCGGTAGGGACGGCATGGATTATCCTAGTGAGTATGGCAACCAGACCCAAAGACACTACCAAGGATGAAACCATCCTGGCCAAGACCGGGAAGACCCGCGAAGAGTGGTATGCGATTCTCGACGCCTTTGACCGCCGGGCGAAGGGACACAAGGAAACCGCCAACTTCCTCTACGAAGTCCACGGTGTCGAGTTCTGGTACTGCCAGGCAATCACCATCGAATACGAGCGAGAGCGAGGCATCCGGGAAGTCGGGCAAAGGTGCGACGGCAAGTTCGCGGTCAGCGTTACGCGCACCGTAGCCGTGCCTGTCCAACGGGCCTGGGATGCCTGGGCCAACGCAGATCAGGTTTCAACTTGGTTCACCACCAGGGCCAACCAAGACTTCCGCGAAGGCGGCGTCTATGACAACGGTGATGGCGACAAAGGCGTGTACAAGCGGATCGTCCCTCCAAAGCGCCTAGTTTTCACCTGGGAGAACGAGGAACATTGCCCCGGCTCACAGGTCATCGTTGAATTCCTGCCCAAGGGAGAGGACAAGACATCTGTGGTTCTCACCCATGAAAGGCTCCCTGATAAGAAAGGATGCGAGGAGATGAAAGAAGGCTGGACTTGGGCCCTGACCTCCCTTAAGTCTTACCTTGAGACCGGCAAGGCAATAGGATATGAAGCTTGGAAGGCTTCCGGCGCAAAGTAGCGGGGTAACTTACGCCCGGTATGGCCCAAGGACCGCTCTCTAACATGGCCCAAATCGTCGACGCTCGCAGCAAGCGCATCTCCAGCTATGACCGCAAGGGCGGGAACGGGGATTGCATAGGCATCGATCCCGGCCAGACCAAAGTGATCGCCGAGATGAGCGGAGCGGGGATCGTCAAGCATATCTGGATCACAATCTCCTGCAAAGACGAGCTGATTCGCCGGAACCTAGTTTTGAGGGCCCATTGGGACGGCCAAGAACACCCAAGCATCGAGAGCCCGATCGGCGATTTTTTTGGGCAGGGATGGGGGATGAAATACAACTTCATCTCTTTGCCACTCGCCGCCGCCCCCGCCAATGGCAATGCGTTGGTCAGTTACTTCCCCATGCCGTTTGGAAAAGGGGCCAAGTTCACGATCGAGAATCAAAGCGCAGAAACAGTCGACGCCTTTTACTACTACATCGACTACGAAGAGCACGATTCTATCCCCGACGACATGGGGCGATTCCATGCGCAGTATCG
>JACMJO010000210.1 GCA_014380605.1 Fimbriimonadaceae bacterium
AAGCCATTGACTACGCGAGGGCAGGAAACGGTCCGAGCATCATCGAGTGCAAGACCTTCCGAGCCTACGGGCACGGCGACCACGACGATGATCGGGCCGCAAAGTACCGCGATCCCAAGGAAGTCGAACGGGGCCGCGAACGAGACCCGATTGCCGTTTGTAGGAAGCGCCTTATCGAGCTTGGATACTTGAAGGGTGAAGCCGCCAAGGCTTATCAGGCAGAGGGCAAGCATGCGGCGGAGGCCAGCGATGAGGACTTTCCCGCGGAAGTGGTTCAGTACATGAAAGAAGGAATCGAATTCGCGATCAAGTCCCCGCTTCCTGCCGCTGAGGAAGGCGCCATGTGGGTGTTTAAAGAAAACTAATGGCCGCCACGCTCAAAGAAGCACCGATCGCGCTGAAGAAGAATTTTCTCACTGCCTTGAAAGAGGCCATGTTCGAGGAGATGTCGCGCAATTCAGACATGATCTGCATGGGCGAGGACATTGGCATCCTCGGCGGCGCGTTTGGCGTCACGGAAGGTCTACAGAAGGAGTTCGGCGCAAATCGGGTTCTCGATATGCCGATTTCCGAGGCGGCGATCGTTGGAACGGCGGTTGGTGCTGCGCTGAATGGCAAGACCTGCATGGTTGAGATGCAGTTCATCGACTTTATCTCTTGCGGGTTTGATCAGATCGTCAACATGATGGCGACCTACCACTATCGCACCGCTGGCGAAGTCAATCTTCCAGTCGTGGTTCGCGGCCCAGCTGGCGCCTATGGCGGTGGAGCCTTGTACCACAGCCAGATGAATGAGGCCTGGTTCGCCCATTCACCCGGGCTGAAAGTCGTTTGTCCGTCTACTCCCTACGATGCTAAGGGCTTGATGAAGGCATCTCTCCGAGATGGCAACCCCGTAATCTTCTATGAGATCAAGCAGCTGTATCGAGAAAGGAAGATCGAGGAGGAACTGCCCATAGACGACTACATCGTGCCTCTAGGCAAGGCGGCGGTGCGACGGGAAGGGAAGGACCTGACTTACGTCACCTACGGCCAGAACGTCTACCACTGCTTGGAAGCGGCGGACAAGTTGGCTGAGCAGGGAATCTCTGCCGAAGTCATCGATATTCGGACTCTGGTGCCTCTGGATGAAGAGACAATTTTGAAGTCCTTGGCTAAGACGAATCACGTCGTCGTGGTGAATGAAGCTCCCATGACTTGCGGCTTTGCTGGCGAAATCGTGGCGCGAGTCAGCGATATCGGATTTGAATACCTCGATGCGCCCCCGCTTCGGGTCACGCGCATGGATACTCCGGTCCCTTGGGCCAAGCCCCTGGAACTTCACGTGCTCCCGTCGGTTGAGAAGATCGTCAACGCTGGTCTGCGTGTCGTGAAGTTCTAAACGGAAATCGTTGCGTGGTGCTTTTTGAAACCAATCGCCTGCTTGCGCGCCGTCTCACTAAGGGGGACGTGGAAAGCATGTTTGCCGTGTATGGCGACCACGAAACCGTTCGCTATGTGGGCGACTCCGTTCCGCTTGATCGAGATGGCTGTCGGCGTTGGTTGACCGTGACCGACCGAAACTTTGCCCAACGCGGTTACGGGATGTTTGCGATCGTCGATCGGGAATCGAAGGAGACAATTGGATTTGCGGGCATCGTCCATCCTGGCCAAAGCAACGAACCAGAGGTTAAATACGCATTTCGCAAGGACAAATGGGGGAAAGGATATGCGACTGAGATATTGAAGGGACTTGTGGCTTACGCCCAATACTCGTTGGGTCTACCTAGGTTAGTCGCAACCGTCTTTCCAGAGAATGCTGGTTCAAAATCGGTTCTAGGCAAAGCAGGATTCATTCACTCTGAAGATCGATGCGATGAGGACCAGTCCATCACCCAAGTCTGGGAATTGGTTCAAACAGCTTCGCCCAAATAGGCGGCGATGACTTTCGGGTCGTTGCGAATCTCGGCGGGGGGGCCGTATGCGATCTCTTCGCCGTGGTCTAGGACCACGATCTTCTCGCAGAGTCCCATCACAAATTTCATGTCGTGCTCGATCAAAAGAACCGTCATCTTGAATTGATCCCGAATGTGGCGCACGTCTTCCATTAAATCTGCTTTTTCCTGAGGATTCATTCCCGCCGCAGGCTCATCGAGCAGAAGCAGTTCTGGCTCGGTCGCCATCGCGCGGGCGATTTCCAGCCGGCGTTGCTTGCCGTAGGGAAGATCTTTGCTCCGAACGTCGGCTACGTCTTCCAGATTGACCACCTTTAGCAGTTCTAAGGCCTTCTGCCGATACTTCTCGGTTTCCTTGATGACAGAGGGCAGATAGGTCAGCGCGCTGCCCAGGGCGACCTTTTGTCGGAGGAAGCCCCCGACCACCACGTTCTCCAAAACCGAAAGCGACCCAAAAAGCCTGATGTTTTGAAAAGTCCGGCAGATGCCAAGGTCGGCGATCTTGTGAGGAGGCTGGCCGGCAATCGACTTTCCCTTGAACAAAATGGAACCACTCGTAGGCCGATAGACTCCAGTGATGAGGTTGAAGCAGGTGGTCTTTCCGGCGCCATTGGGGCCGATCAGTCCAAACAGATCG
>JACMJO010000211.1 GCA_014380605.1 Fimbriimonadaceae bacterium
AGATGCTCTTAAGGTTATCGATGCGGCTATCGAAAGCGTTTCCAAGTCACGAGGCCAGATTGGTAGCTTCCAGCGCAATGTTCTGGAGTCGAACATCCGATCACTGGGTACAGCGAGAGAGAATCTTGCCGCTACCGAGTCGACGATTCGAGACACCGACGTCGCTGCGGAAATGACCAACTTCACGAAGCTTCAGATTCTGCAACAGGCCGGTCTTTCGGTTCTGTCTCAGGCGAATGCGGCTCCGCAGTCGGTTCTTTCCCTGCTTCGAGGCTAATAAATACTTTCCTACGGGATAGTAAACATCACGGCTCCGGGCTTCAGCCCGGGGCCATTCTTGTTTTAGGTTCCTTGGTTTTAGGGTTTAGGTTGCTCGACTAAGTGGCGCCGCGACTCTCTAGAAGAAGTGCCTCACCTCCATCGCCCAAAACCTAAAACCAAGGAACCTAGAACCCAAAACCCTCTATCAGCCCTTCAGCCAATCCAAGATTCTCTTCTTGATCGCTCCACTGCCGATCAGGTTCATCAGGAGGAAGTTCCTTTCTCTGGGCTCGATGCTAAGCCGGAACCGTGTCTTCTTGTGAAGGCCCTCGATGCAAATCCACCGTCCGATGCCTACCCAAGTGTGGACGTTCGGGCGAAAAATGACTCTCTGAATCTGGACTTTCGGGACCTTGACGTTGTTGGATTCTCCGACAAACTCGACCATCTCCTCTCGCAGAAAGAGAAATCCGATGTCCTCGTGGGCGTCGAGAATGTTGATGAACTTGGGCGAGGCAAAGCCGACGAAGAAATGAGGGTCGTTGAAGTCGACATGCTTGGCAACGAGTTCTCGCTTGAGCGCGCGACGCATGTATGCATTGCCAACCAGACCAAAGAGATTGAGCCCGATCCAACCGCATACCGTTCCCAAAGCAACCAGCCAGAGCCCTTTGCCTAGGATCGTCTCGTTCTGCATCATCCAGTAGATGCCCCAAACGTTGAGCGGCAAAAAGAAAAGGGCCGGCAATAAGTTGCCAAGCCACTTGCGGCGGTTTGTCCAGACCTTCCTTGCCACCAGGCGCATGATACACTCATTGGGCTTTGGGACAGGGCAACATTCGACTACTAAAAACGCTTCCTGGGCCCCAAAACGACGCCTCTATCCTTGCCGAGTTCTGCTCGCGAGGCGAGGGCTACGTTACCGCACTTGACTCGAAACACCTTGCAGCCCTGCGGTTCGCGGTGCCATCGGAGGCGGATGTTGAGCTTCTTGAGTTCGGTCGGATGGTGGCGGCCTACGCTCGGCTGGCGGGGACTGACCCCCGGTCGATGGCCTCAAACTCTCATACGATCGCAGCGATTGGGAAAGTTTGCGAAGGTCTCAATGCAGATTCTCCGTTCTACGGAAGCCGGCAATATGTGGGATTGCATAAACGCATTGCCGAGACAGTCAAAGAGCTAGGTGATTGGGGGTTAGATCCTTCGGTCTTAGCTTTGCTCGTCGCAGAGTGCAGCCAAGACCTGCAGCCGAAACTCAAATCGTTGGCGGATGTCTGGGCTCGAACGGAAAGCCTTCTGGGGGAGTTCAACTGCGAACTCAGCTATCGACACATTGCTTCCTCGATCGCAGCGTCGCCAGACCGGGACGTTTCGTTTCCAAGGTGCCTCATTTTCTTGGATGGACAACTGGCTCCCAAGCACGTTGAATGGATGAAATGGGCGGCTTCAGTCGGCGGGCAACTAACTGTCGTCGTGGAATCCTCACCTTCAACCGACGCCTTATTTCCCATTGCAGACAAGGTTGAGAAGCACTTGGGACTAACCGGAATCCTCGTCGGCGAATCCAAACCGTTCGTGACAAGCCTATTTGCAGGAACCATTAGTCCACCTGGACTTCAAGCCGACCAATTTCGGGCAGCCGACCCGCTGGCGGAGGTGGAGTGGACGCTTCGGAGAATCTTGGAAAGGGTGGAAGGCAACGAATTCCATCGGCTAGGAGTTTTCGCCCGGAACTTGGAGGACTACGGCCCTCTGATCGAATCTGCGGCCGCTCGCCTTGGAGTTCCGATTCGGATCGCCAGGAAGGAATCCCTTGCTTCCAATGGATACATTCGGACACTCGTCGCGGTGCTGGAGGCTCTCGAATCGGGCGATGTCAGGCGGCTCCAGGTCTTTGCCCGGTCCAGCTTTTTTCTCTTTCCCAACTCCTTGAGGAAGCCGTTTGCAGAGGCGATGTCGACTGCCTTCCGAGAGGGAGATCAGGCATGGGCGAAGTTTGAGAAATGGGCCAGCGAACTGCAGGAGATTGTTCCATGGTTAGCCGCGTTGTTGGCATGGCGACGAGATTCAGCGGCCAAACCAACTAACCTGGCTTCTTGGCGAGAGAGGCTTCGAGAACTTGGAAACACCTTTCCCGCCATCTCCATTGGCGATTTCAGAGAGCGCGATTTTAGGGCAAAAAATTCATTTGAGCGGACTTTGGGTTCCAGGGCTACGTTTCTGGACCAGGGAGAACTCGATCTTGGCCAAGCCCTCGTGGAGGTCAAAGCCGCAGCCGAGGAGTCGGATTACACCTTGCCATCGAAACCCGTTGGCGTTCAGGTCTCCGACGCCCCGAACGGATTCGCGTCTGTCGATCACCTCTTTGTGCTGGGAATGCTGGAAGGAGTGTTCCCGAAACGGCGGAGCGAGAGCCCAATTCTGACCGACGCGGATCGACAGGAGATTTACGAACGGCGAGCGATGCTATTTCCGATGCAGACCTCGTTTGACGGGGCCCGTCGAGAACGTGATTCGTTTGTCGCCCTTTGCTCGGTCCCGGAGAAAGCAATCACCTTCAGTTATCCAGAGACCACCGACGACCGGGACAATATCCGGGCTTTCTACTTGGAGGAGGTGAAGCGGGCTCTAGGCGGCGACATTGAGGATTGCATCTATCCGCGCTCCCAGCTGACGCCAGCCCAATCAGATTGTCGTTCCGAAAACGACCGCAAGCTCCGTTTGGCCCTGGATGGACTCCATGTCCCGGCCCTAATCCTGCCGAACATTGAGACTAAGACTCGCGAAACACTTGCGGCACGTGTGCCGGAGGCGCTGAAGCCAAGGGAACTTCGTACCGCCCTCGAATGTCCCTTCCGGCACTTTGCGCAGGAAGCATTGCGCCTGTACCCTGATCGCGACCGGCGGCGCTGGTATCAGCTACGCCAACTGCCTCAAAACGCGAGGCTAACAATCCAGCCTGATGCCGATAGCGCGAAGCAAGCCTTGCGATCTCTGCTGGCGGCAGAGTTGGAAGACATGAGGCCCCATGTCACCGAGTCCGAATTCGAATTGATGCGGCAAGGTGGGGAGCGGCTGATCCAAGATTGGGTGAAGCGCGAGTTTCGCGCCCGCCAAATCTGGCCTAAGGATGAGGGGAGTCAACGACCGATGGTCACCTTTGGTGCAGAGACTCTGCGTGGAGAATTGCCGAGGGTTGGAAAAGTAGCAGGCGCGGTGGCGGGTACAGCTCGAATGGGCCCCTACAAAGTCGTCCAGATGGTGGGATCAAACACACCAGTACAGGACAAGACCAGCTTGCTCGGGCTCAAAGACCGGGATGCCCTTTACTACGGGGTCCATCTGATGGCGGGGTTCGAGAAGGGGTCTGCAATGGCGCTTGAAGTGGAGTCCATGTCCGGCGGGCGGAAGATGATGTTGTTGCCGCGCTTGGATGAGCCGCCGATTATTGGGGATATCGAAGCGGGCCTGGAAGTCAGCGACCTTTCTGGCAAAGGCGAAGCCCAAGTCACGACCGAAGTCTTCTTCGAACGCGTCAAGGACCTGATCGGGCAGGCTTCGAAAGCGATCCGGGAGGTGGATATCAGGGCCACGCCCGGCGACCATTGTTCCTTCTGCGACCATGGCGAGCTTTGTCGGCAGTCGGCAGAGTTTGGCGAGAGCGATTCGCCGTTTGAGGGGGAGGATGGATAGGGTCCCGACCGAGGAGCAGCGGCAGGTCATCGAGTCGCAGGATGCCCGGTTCATCGTCACCGCCTCGGCAGGGGCGGGCAAGACCTACGTCTTGGTGGAACGCTATCTGTGGCTGATTGAGAATCTTGGCTTGGAACCCCACCAGATTCTGACGATCACATTCACCCGCAAAGCCGCCGCCGAGATGAAAGAGCGGATCGTCGGGAGATTGCGGGCGATGGGCTACTCGGAGCGGGCACAAGTTGCCGAAACGGGCCCAATCCAAACAATCCACTCATTTTGTGAGCGTCTGCTTCGGGAGAACAGCTTGGCGGCGGGAATCGATCCCGAGTTTGAAATCATGGACGAGGCGGAAAGGGCGAGGTTGGAAGATGCCGCCATCGCCAAAGCCATGATCTCAACCCACACCGAGCGCCCTGAGGCAGAAGCTCTTTTGAGGCATCTGGCAGGGCAGCGCGAGCATGGAGCGGCATCCCCCTATGCACGCCTCGAGAACGCGATCAAGCGGGTGCTGAGCGGGCTAAGGGGAACCCAAGTTAAGCTCGAAGACCTTCGAGCCATGGCGGAACCCGATGGAGTCCTCCAGGTTCTCCAAGAGAAGCTTCTATCCGCCCAACCCACCGAAGTTCAGTTCGCCTTCCGACAGCAATACGAGGGGCCGTTGGCTGAGCGGTTGAAATCGGCTTTCAAGCTAGCTGGCAAGAAGCCTCCTGCTTACGTTAATGCTCGGTATGGCGAAGAGGGCGTCGACCAGATGGCTAGTCACACGGCGGGTTTGATTCAGTTGGCGATCCGGGCTTGGAGCGAACTAGAGTTCGAGATGCACCGGCGCCAATGTTTCGACTACGCATTGCTGGAGGCTAAAGCGGTGGCATTGCTCCAAAACTCGGAGGCCACACGAAGGCGGATTTCCCAACAGTATCGAGCAGTGATGGTTGATGAGGCTCAGGATGTGAACCCGGTTCAGCACATCATGTTGGACTCACTAGGTATTGAGCGGGTGATGATCGTGGGCGACGTCCAGCAGTCGATCTACGGCTTTCGTTTGGCGGACGTGGACCAGTTCCGACAGCGCCAAGTGGATCTGCCCCATCTCCGCCTCACCAAGAACTGGCGGTCGGACGAGGGGATTTTGAGCTTCGTCGACGACCTGTTCCATCCCATGTGGGATAAGGACTACGAGCGGATGGGGGAGACGTTGGAGTTTGATCCCGACGTTATCGAGTTGCCCAGCTATCCGGGCGTCGAGGTTTGGGAGCTTGCCGATAAGGATATCGGACAGACGGTTGAGTTCCTCCTGCAGATGCAAGCTTCCTCGTCGCGCACCCTCAAAGACATTACGGTTCTGGTCCGGTTTTCCAAATTTGCCAACGAACTTCACCAACGGTTGGAAGCGATCGGCGTGAAATCGCGGATCGTGGGCGGTACCGAGCGGTTTTATGTTCGGCTGGAGATTCGCGATCTGGCGAACACTTTGAAAGCCCTCGCCGACCCATACGACGACTTTGCCCTTCTCGCGGCCCTCAGAAGCCCCATTGCCGGTGTCTCTGTTGATACCATTGCGG
>JACMJO010000212.1 GCA_014380605.1 Fimbriimonadaceae bacterium
GAACCTTGGGCTCTACACCCTCAACGGCAGCATCCAGGGAAGGGAGCAGATGCGGAACATTGCCGAGTACATCGTGTCCACGGGGCGAAGCTGGAAGGGCAACATTGGTAGCACCAAGGTGATCTTCGAGTTCACGAAGGCCTCTATCGTGCGAGCGCCGATCACGCTTGGAAATGACCACAATGCAAGCGACCGCTACGACGAGGTGTCCTTCTGGGTGAAGAATCGCGGACTTATTCGCTGGTCGGGATTCGCAAACCCAAGGCTCGAGGGGCGCAAAGTGATCTTTGAACGAAAGAACTGGGAGCCAAAAAGCGAAGACGATGACCCACACCTCAAATTCGGCATGTTCCCGAAACCGAAGTATTGACTTGTAGGTGCGACACTCCTGTCGCACTCTTTCGCCGAACACTCGGCAAGTGCGACTGGTGTGTCGCACCTATGGTAGGAACGCCGTCATAATCAACCCATGGCAAGGATGATCGTGGAGGCGGCCGAGGCCCTTCTGGATAAGGAAATCAAGGTTCTGGATAAGGGGTTTGTGCGCCTGGTGGACTATATGGGTGGCGACCAGCGGATCGTCCAGTCGGCAAGAGTCAGCTACGGAGAAGGCACCAAAACCTACCGCCAAGATCGCGGCCTCATCCACTATCTCATGAAGAATTGGCATACCAGCCCGTTCGAGCAGGTCCAGCTCACTTTCCACACCAAAATGCCGATCTTTGTGGCGCGCCAATGGGTTCGACATCGCACCGCCAGGCTCAACGAAATCTCCGGCCGTTACTCAGTGATGAAAGACGAGTTCTATCTGCCATCTCCCGAGCATGTCTGCTACCAGAGCGAATCCAATAAGCAGGGCCGAAGCGAGTCCCTTCCATTTGATGAAGCCATGAAGGTGATCGAACACATGGAACAGGAGCAAAAGGCAAATTACGCTAACTACGAAAAGCTCTTAGAGGGAAATGTTGCCCGAGAACTGGCACGGGCGAACCTTCCGGTTTCCCTCTACACCGAGTGGTACTGGCAGATCGATCTCCACAACCTGTTCCACTTCCTAAGGCTTCGCATGGATGCCCACGCTCAGTATGAGATTCGTGTATTCGGCGAAGCCCTTGCCCAATGCGCCAAGGCCGTTTCGCCGCTGGCCTATGAGGCATTTGAGGAGCACATCCTTGGCTCTGTTTCTTTCTCCCGCGCCGAGTGCGAGGCCCTCGCCCTCATGCTTGCCGGGAAGGATCACGCTCTCACCGGACGCTCCCTTCAATCGTTTGACGACAAGGTTGCCAAGCTTAAAGCCGCCGTTCCCGCCGAACAGCCTGAAGAGCTGGTGCTCCCAGTGGCGTGAAACTCGCGTTTGTTGCCGGATGTGTAGGCTTCGCGATCCTAGGGATTTCTCTTGGAGGCAACCCGTTTGGATTTGCCGCACTGCTTGTATCGGTCAGCTTTGGCATTGGGGCCGTGATCTGGTGGATTGCCGGGCTCAAGAAAACGGACCCCTATGACCTGAGTCAATTGCAAAGAGTCCATGAGCAAGAAGAACGACGAGCGATTGAGGATCAGCTCGAACAGATCGACTCTGCCGGCAACGCCATCTGCCTGAACTGCAGCACCCACTTCGACCCCATGCTGAACCTCTGCCCAAGGTGCGGCAAATCGATTTATCATTAGCTCAGTCCCTCCACATCAGCGGAGCGCCAATGTGGAAGGGTTAAGCTTTGCGCGAACCTTGCTTTCCTCAAGGGGCCGTGACAATAACCGAACCTCATCGCAACTTTCAGCGTTTCAGACGGTGAGCATTGCGATGACACGCGCAGCAAACATTTTCTTTGGGGTCTTCACAACCGGAGCCGTAATTGCGGCGGCCATAACCCAACCTAATAGCGCCGACCCCCGCGAGGAAGCCATCAAGAACTATCGCCAATGGCCGCTCATCACCCCCGAAGCGGTCTACATGGAACCTTGGGTCGCCTCGCTTTGCATGCCCGTTCCCCGTTTACAAAAGTCGAATCCTCACGTTCCAACCTACTTCAAAGTCTATGTGAACGGTGTCGGCAAAGCCGCTATGAGATCAAAGGACGGGCAAAGATTCCCAGTCGGTTCGATCATCGTTAAAGAGAAATTTGAACACGTCATGACGCTCCAAGAACAATGGGCCAGTAACAAACCAAACGCGGGTAAGCCCAAGTCCTTCGGTAAGCCCAATTTGCTCACGGTCATGGTCAAACGAAGCAAAGGATTCGATCCTCAAAATGGCGATTGGGAGTACTACACCGCCGCCGGGAACGGAAAGCCGAATCCAAGTGACCTTTCGATGAAGCACTGCCAATCATGCCATCGGAGCGAAGAAGCAAAGGACTATACTTTCCGAATCTATGGCCCCCCAAGGCGGACTGAAACTTTGCTCCTTCAACATCCGTAACAGCGACGCTGACGATGGCCCTAATTCCTGGGCTCACCGAGCCGAAACCCTCGTAAAGTTGCTTCGGAAATTGGATGCCGACATTTTTGGGTTGCAGGAAGTTCTCCAAGACCAACTTGACCTGATTCTCGACGCGTTGCCGAGCTATGTTTCCGTCGGGATTGGGAGAATTGACGGTGCTTGCGAAGGGGAGTTCGCGCCGATTCTGTTCCGGACGGATCCCGTAACGCTAACGGACTACGAATGGTTTTGGCTCAGCGAAACCCCGGAAATTCCGGCTTCAAAATCCTGGGACACGGCTTGCGAGAGAATCTGCACTCGATGCGACTTTACATTCAAGGGCCGGCCATTCAGGGTCTATAACACCCATCTCGACCATATCTCCCAACTTGCCCGGCACAAAAGTGTCGAACTGATCTTGTCCAGAAACGACGATCGCCCTACCGTAGTTATGGGAGACTTCAACGCCTTACCCGCCGACCCTCCTATCCAGGCGATGCTCAAAGCCGGATTCGAAGACTCTCTAAGGAATCGGTCCCAATCCACCTTTCACGCCTGGGGAACCGAGGAGTATGGCCAAATCGACTATATTTTCGCGAGGGGAATAGCCCTCGAACACTCTTGGGTCGTCACAGACGAGTTGGACGGTAGAAATGCGTCGGATCACTACCCGGTCCTCGCGACACTTGCGGTGAAAACGGGGTCGGACTGCGAGCCTCAGTAAACGTTAACCCGAGTCCAATAGACGACCGCGAGCGCGACCGACTCCCTGAACTCTTCAATAAAACGCCCCTTTCGAACCACCGAGTTCGCGCCTAACTTGTAACAGCGGACGATGTCCGCCTTTGACTCGCTGGAGGTCATCACGACGACGGGGATGTGAGTAGTTTTCGGGTCCTCCTTTATCAATCTCAAGACCTCTAATCCGGCGATCTTGGGCAGGCAGAGGTCGAGAATGATAACCTTTGGGTTCGTGTTCTCGGACCGAGTGGAGAACTTCCCTGCCTTGAACACATAGTCGGTGGCCTCCTCGCCGTCGCGAACCACAACGACGTTGGAACTCATATGGGTCCCCTTCAGAGCCCTGAGAATAAAAAATTCGTCGCCCGAATCGTCTTCCACAACGAGAACCGTGCCAGCCACTATTTGTGAGCTGATCGATTCCTTATCGACGGGCAAAAACTGTATTGACATTGAATTACTCCAAAAAACAAGAGCATCATCCAGTCACTCACCTAACCGATGCAAGGTGAGTATAGGTTAAGTTTTATGATCTGCAAGTCATTTTAGTGCGAAAATCGTAGCAAGAGGAAGATATTTGACGCCAGATCGATAATGTTGCTAGTAGGAATGTTAATTGGCCCGTATACTGTTCGCGCTCAAAGAGGATTTTCCAGTAGAACATCATCAAGCAACTTTCGTCGAACCTGAGGCGGTACAAGGTAAGTATGAGCATGCGCGCGATCACTGCGGGAATATTGCTGGTCGTTGCGGGCCACGCATTTGGGGCCAAAGAGGCCGACCAGGAGATAGAAAAGCTGCTGGCGAGGATGAGAGAAGCCTATAGCGGGGCCAAGACGGCAAGAGTCACCGTCAAAACAACCGGTCTTAGGTTCGGTAAGGACACGATCGTTTCCGATATGACTTACATGAAGGAGCGGAAAATCTATACCAAGATCTCCGGCAACTCCTCCTTCCCCGGGCGTTCTCGACTGTTCATAAGCGACGGTGTGAAGGTCCAGGTGGACGACCTTTCTGGAAATACTCAGCTCTCGGATTTCAATCTCGATTTCATTCCATTTCCCATCAATCTTGAGGCGATGAGCTTCTGGGATTGGAAACGTCAACTTTCGACCGCCCCGGGGGCAAACATGAACAAGAGCGTCATGAAGCTCAAAAAGGGCGTTAAGTGGAACGGCAAAGATTGGTTAGTTCTGGAAGAAACCGCCCATGAGCAAGGCGTCTATGTGGACTATCACATCGATCCAAAGACCGCCTTTATCCATCGGGTCCAGGTGTACGACCTCAAAAAGAAGGAGCTTCGGACCGAGATGGTCGTCAGCCGTCTGGAAATCAATCCCCGAGTTGATGCGAAGATATTCAAATTGAAAGCCAAGGGCGGCCCTACCTCCATCCGAAAGCGAATCGAAAAGAAGATCGATTTCTAAGACTCTCGATTACCCTTTGCGTAGAACCTAGGCGTGTCAAAGCCTTTACTTCGGGCTCTCTGCTGGATCAGGCGCGACCTTCGGCTCTATGATCATCGCCCTCTTATGGAGGCGTGCGCCAATGCAACCGAAGTTGCCCTCGTGTTTGTCTTCGACACTTCCATTCTCGGTGGCCTGGAAAACCGCGACGACCGCCGAGTCACGTTCATTCACAAATCTCTCGTTGAACTAGATCAGCGTCTTCGCAAGGAGCACGACTCGACACTGATCGTCCTATATGGCGACCCTGCCGTTTGTATTCCCAGGCTCGCACGTGAATTAGAAGCAGATTACGTGTTTGCCGGGCGCGACTACGAGC
>JACMJO010000213.1 GCA_014380605.1 Fimbriimonadaceae bacterium
GTGCGCCGGGCATCTACCGCCTTCGTAGACAGTCTTGCCTCCGAGTTTGTTCGGAACGGTATCGGAGAACCTTACAAGGAGCACCGGCTAAGGCCGTTGCGCCAGAAACTCATGCCCGATGGATCGATCGGCCATCAAATCTGGCGCAAACTGCGCCGCTCGAGTTAGCCCGTTTTAGGAGGTCCGTCTGGCCTTAAAGAAGCCATCGCCAATTTTCCGCCCGCGCTCCAGAGGAACGTGCCAATGAAGTCACGCGTTTTGGTCGTGATCTTGTAGGTCAACAGCTTATCCTTGCCGACGGACATCTCGTTGGCGAACTCAAGTTTCTCGATGTTCCTGAATGGAGCAAGCCCGGCCGCGCCCATTCCAGCCCTTCGAGTTTTCATCGAGGCGGTCACTTCAGGTTCAAGCAATGCGTCATCTGCCTTTCCATTGCCAATTGCGGCAAGGGCCTCCTTCAAGACATCTGTTCTCTTAGAATCGGGATCGGTCTTTATCGCAGGGGCAATCGGCTTCAGCGATGGCTCGTACATCTCCGCGATCTGCTTGGCCATCGGCTCTCCGCCGAAGGCATAGACGTTGCCCATCACGATGACCGAGATCTTGGCTTTGGGATAGCACGCATAGCCGGCGCTATAGCCGACTGAGTTGCCGCCATGCCCGTAGTAAGGCTCAGCGCCAGGGAGAGATACATTCAAACCCATAGCGTATGGCCGCCATCGGCCAGAGTTAAGGGTGCCTGCCTTGAGATAAAGATCGTAGGACTTAGGCTTAAGGAGTTTTCGGTCTCGCAGAGCCGCGTCCCACTTAACCATGTCCTCGATGTTCGACATGATGGTGCCGTCGGAATTGATGCTGGCTGTAGAGGGGGGCGCTATTGTGAATTGGTTGTTCAGGTTCAAATAGCCCGTCGTTCGGTGCGGGCTTGTGAAGCTTGGCGCACTGAACACAGTGTTGTTCATTCCGAGCGGCTTCAATATCCGCTCTTTCATGAAGGTCATGTAGGAACTGCCTGACACCTTCTCGATGATCCAGCCGAGCAACGCATAGTTCGAGTTGCTGTAAGCCCAAGCGACGCCCGGCTCGAAGTCGAGCGGAAGCTTTGTCATCGTCGCCATCCACTTGGCCCGGTCAAAGTTATCCGCAAGCCCGATGCCCGGTTCAAACGCATAGTCGGGCAGGCCCGAATTCTGGTAGACCAGGTTCTGAATCTTAATCTTCTCCCAGGCCTTGGGCGCTTCCTCGAGGTGTTTGGAGATCGGATCGTCCAGCTTCAGCTTGCCCTCTTCCACCAGCATCATGGTCGCGAACGCGGTGAATTGCTTAGTGATGGAACCGATTTCGTAGAGGTCGCCTTTCTTTGCGTCCGTTCCTTTCTCAAGGTCGGACTTGCCGTAGACCTCGTGCTTGACTAAAACGCCATCTTTCACGATCCCCACAACCAAACTAGGCGACTTGGTTCGGGTTAGTTCCGACTTCATAAAGTCGTCAATGGGATCGGCAACAGCAATTCCAACCAGGGAAATCACAAGGAGACAAGAGACTCGTTTCACGTTCCACCATTACCGAGTCTGAGCGTTGAGAGGTTCCCAACGGATATAACGAAAGGCATGCGTAGGGCTATCGTGATCGTCTTGGATGGAGTTGGCGCGGGCGCCGCTCCTGATGCCTCCGACTTCAACGACAAAAATAACCCTTCAACCTTGCTTCACGTTTGGGAGGCTTCAGGAGGATTCTCCGCGCCCTTACTGGCCGGCCTGGGATTCCTTACCGCTGGAGGGATCAAGACGGGCACCGCGCCTTCCAAGGGCCGTTACGGGCGTCTAAGGGAGTTGTCTATGGGCAAGGACTCGGTAACGGGCCATTGGGAGATGATGGGGGTCCACACCAAAGTCGCATTCCCGACTTACCCTGACGGATTTCCGATTGCCCTCGTCAAGGAATTCGAAAAGGAAATCGAAACGCAAACGATCGGGAACCGGGCCGCAAGCGGCACGAAGATCATCCAGGACCTCGGAGCCCTACACGTCGATACCGGTTTCCCCATCATTTACACGAGCGCCGATTCCGTCTTTCAAGTCGCTGGCCACGAAGATGTCGTGCCCATCGAGCGGCTCTACGAGTACTGCCGAATTGCTAGGAAACTCTGCCAGACTCCACACAACATCCAACGGGTGATTGCTCGCCCGTTCGTCGGGTCGCAAAAGGATGGATTCACCCGAACCGAGCGTCGGAAGGATTTCCCCTACCCACCGCCGCCGAACCTCATCGATGAGATCGGAGACGTTTATGGCGTTGGAGTTGTGCCAGAGCTATTCGACGGGCGAGGCTTTCGCGAAGTCAAGCGAACCCAAAGCAACGCCGAGCACGAGGGTGCTCTTTGGACTGCAATGGAGTCCGATGCAAGGTTCATTTTCGCCAACTTCGAGGATTTCGACATGCTTTACGGGCATCGCAATGACGCGCCGGGTTTCGCCAAGTGTCTAGAGCGGTTCGACGCCACAGTTAAGGGAATCCTAGATCGGCTAACTGAGGAAGATCTGCTGATCTTTACCGCCGATCACGGCAACGATCCGACCGATCCGTCCACCGACCATTCACGGGAGTACGTGCCCTTTGCGATGGTGGGACCAGGCGTCGAACCAGGCAACGTGGGAGATGTTGAAGGAATGATGGCGATTGGAAAGACGGTCGCCGAGCATTTGGGGACGCCTTGGGATGTCGGCTTCGATCTTCGTAGGTGAGCACGCAGGAAGCGTGCGGTCCAAGTGGTGCTGGGAGACTTTGGTCGGGGCGACAGGATTCGAACCTGCGACCTCTTCACCCCCAGCGAAGCGCGCTACCAAACTGCGCCACGCCCCGACTCGGATATTGTACCAAAGAACGACAGCGGGGACCGCTACTCAGAAAGAATGAAGCTACCCTACGGAATTCCGTAGAGTAGCTTGAGGCTGTTGATTAGGCTAGATATTATTTCGGAGCGCTCATGACCAGCGTTCGTCCCGCCGTCTCGAAGTATCTAAACGCGGCTCTAGCGTTTGGAATCTCTCTACCTTCGAGGTTTGGCTTGTCCAGCAAACCAGCGTTGACGTTGGCTTTCTGGCTCTCGCCGATGATCTTCGACTTCTGGCCCGCTTCGGCTGTCTTAGAGGCTTCGCTATAAGCGGCCGACAGAGCGTAGTAGCCTCCGGCATAGTTCTTGTTCGATGCAACTGCCGCCTCTCCGAACTTTACGGCATCGCGAACGTTGTTCTGAAGCAAAGCAATAATCGACAATCCCGTTAGGGCCAAATGGGAACTTGGCTGGGCCAAAAGCGCCGTTTCGTACATGATCTTCGCGTTGGTGAGCTGAAGATCAGAGTCCTTCTTTTCCAAACCGCCGAACAAAGCGGTGTGAATCGATTCGTTGCCACGCTCGACGTACATATCGACGTTAGCGGGCTCGATCAAAACTGCGCGCTCGAAATACTTGCGGCTCTGGTCGAACTGTTGAAGCTTATTCGTAAACGCGCTGAGGAAGTAGTTGACCTCGGTCCTTTGACTTTGCTCTTTTGCCAAGTCTTGGGACAGCTTTCCAAGCACGGATGTGTTTTGATTCTTAAGCGCGATATACGCCTGAGCCGTTCTCACTCCAATGTTCTCGCCATCGGATAAAACAGCCTCTTTCATTGCTTCTTCGGATGCCGCCCTATTGCCCGCTTCAGTCTCGATTACTGAAAGTAGGGCATAGGAATAGCCGTCCATCGCATTCTTTTTATTGAGATCGCTTAAGAACGCTCTGGCTTCTGCATAGCGTCCCATCTTCACGTGGGAATAGGCGAGTCGGTTGCCTATAGACGTATTGGAGATGTCTTTTGCGAACGGGGTTGCCAATTGGGGAGCGACCAGCGAGTACCTGCCAGCCGAAA
>JACMJO010000214.1 GCA_014380605.1 Fimbriimonadaceae bacterium
CCCGACGAGCCCGACCGACCAACCACTAGCGGCAAGACGGTGTATCAGATAGAGCCAAGCGCCCTCGCTCTCCTCCGCAAAGTTGGAATCCTAGAATGGACACCCGCGTTGCAACAATACCTCGCCAGCCGTGAAACTCTAAAACACGAGATCGCCCGTAAACGCAACTTGGCCCGTGTGCCAGTGACACTGCCTGACGGATCAAAAGTCGCGCTCTCACCCGGCGGACAGAACCCACTCATCAAATCTATCATCGAACAGTTTTGCTCGGCATTCGCCCCCGGCGGCAAAGTCCTCTACATCGGTGACACTGAGAACAAGTTCGTGCATCTGGAAACCGAACGCTTGGCCGCGCTCGGCGTCACGTTGGATTCCGCCGCAAAGATTCCCGATGTCATCGTCCACCATACCGCCATGAACTGGCTCCTGCTCATTGAGGCCGTGACCAGCGCCGGACCAGTGGACGGCAAGCGCCGCAAGGAACTGAAGGGCCTGTTTGCCGGCTGCAAAGCGGGCCTCGTCTTCGTTACTGCGTTTGAGACTCGCCGCGCCATGCAGACCTTCATTTCACAGATTGCGTGGGAATCGGAAGTTTGGATCGCCGACGACCCTGACCACATGATCCATTTCAACGGCGAGCGTTTCCTCGGGCCGTATCCAGATGTGATGCCCACCTTGTGCAACCAAATATGAACGTCTCAGAACTGAGCCAACTAACCCGCTGGATCGATGAGGAAATCGTCGCTTACGAAGTCTTACCACTTTACGAAGCGCTGCGTGCGATTCTTCAGGCAAATTCGAGGCAATCTCAACAGCCTTTTGAAGAGGAAAAGAATCAACTGATAGCTGTCGTCTCAAAAGTACCTCTTGAATCGCTTTCGACTGAGCAACTCGCCCTCCTGCAAGATTTCGGGATTGGTCACCATGTCGGCGAAGAGGCCGTTACCAAGCTAGAAGACATTTTATTTCGAAACGCGATTGATCTCGCGACTGCCGTCGAACGTCTCGATTCCATTGTCGCCGATCTTCAAAAGGGAATTGAACGATCGCAAACATTGCAAAAAGCTTTAGAAGGCATAGCGCCACCAGAGCCAGATATAAAAGGCAAGGTTCTGGTGCGAGTGACATTTTCGGGTGAGGCTAGAATCGCGAACATCGTTGATCTTCGAGAGTGGAGTGACACTTGGTTTGAGATCGGGCGTGGGGTGGCGATGTTAAACGATTCCACTCCGGAAGAGGTTCGGGTGGTGGGTGCGGGGGAAGGTTCGCTCATCATTGAGTTAGCGGTCGGATATGGAATCGCCAAAACGATCTCTTCGATTTTGCTCGAGGCGCTGAAAGTCGTCGAGAAGGTCGTCGACATTCAAAAGAAGGCCCTCGAAATAAAGGCCCTGAAGCTTTCGAATTCTAAAATTGTCAAAGAGCTTGAGGATGAAGCGAGGAAACAGCGAGACACCGGGATAGAACAGATTGCGGACAAGTTAGCCGCTCGCAAAAAGGGCGCCGATCAGGGGGATAAAATCGAGGCGTTCCGCAGGGCAGTCACGAAGTTGGTGGGCTTCGTCGAGAAAGGAGGAAACGTCGATTGTGTGCTGCCGCTGGAAGAGGCAACAGAAGAAAATGGCGACGAAAAGCCAGTGCCTAAAGAGATCAAGCAACTCAGAACAACTTTTAAGGAAATTCGGCAGTTAGAATTTCAACTCAAGCAGATCGAGGATCGAAAAGAAGTCCCTCCAGTTGGTTAGTCTGGATATAGTAATGGAACGGGTCGAAGTCTGACGGAGCTCTCGACAAACATTCAACGGCGGCGTGCTTTTCTACCATCCAGAAGTTCATCCCAGGAGAAGGGCGGGAAGGCTCCGGAGTGATCGAAGCGCAGCAACATCATCGTGATCGCCGACGAAGCGCACCGTAGCCAATACGACCTCATCGACGGCCTCGCCCGGCACCTGCGGTGTTCATGGGAAAAGTTTGAGCATCTGCTGACGGCGTCGCAGCGTGTAGCGTCGGCTCTGTGAGCCGAAGAGGACAGCTGCCCCGGAGGCTCGGGTCACAGAGCCGATACAACGATCGGCTTTCACTCGGCGTGTGTGAGATGGCCGATGAGGGGCCCACGGCGGTCGATCACTTCGGATCGGGCGGCTTGTCGGTCGTCGAATAGGCGACATCGCGGATGCTCATGTTGCCGCGGCCGGTGAGCCAGAGATCCACCGCACCAAACGAGCGCGGGTACTTCCCTTTCGGTACGACGGAATCGTAGTGAAACCATTGACCGATGGGCGGGGGAGTGAGCGTTTTGAAAACGCATTTGCCGCCTTCGGGACGGTCACCACCCTGATGATAAGTGGCATTCCC
>JACMJO010000215.1 GCA_014380605.1 Fimbriimonadaceae bacterium
GAGGGCAAAGGGCTGTTTCTTCCAAGGGACCGCGTCGAGGCTTGGAGAAGTCGCGTGGGCGAAGTGGCGCTCGTCCATCGGGTTGGCGGGTTTGGCGTGGGTGATTCCCCAGAGGTTCCATCCCTCTGGACCTAAGAAAAAGCAGTGATCGTTGACGTACCAACCTTCCTTCTCGCCGACGGATTGATCAAAGACGTGCTTGTAAGAGCCAACCTTTGGGATCATCGGCTCAAAGTTCATGTAGGATTCGTCCAGGCGGGCATAGTCCGAGAAGGTCGCCTCACCATCCATGACTTGAAACCCAGCTGAGCTACCGAAAGACTTTAACCCGGAGGCTTCTAGCACCGCGTACTTAAAGTTTCCGCTCCAGACCCGGATTCGCCCATTCGAGGCTTGCACGGATAACTTTGCTTTTTTGCCGTCGAGAATCGACCAGGGGTAGGTCGCCAATCTCTCCTCCTGCGGCCAAGGCCCAATCCTGGAGAGAATGAGTTGGCCGAGCCGCGCGTCTAGCCGTACCGAATATGCATTCTTCAACTCGCGATCAGCCCAGAACAGGAGTCCCGCGGCTCGTCCCGCCTTTAGTTCAATCGATGCCGACCATGAGGGGCTGACGCTAATCTCTGGATATACGTAACGAGTGTCAAGGGTTCCGGCTAATTCGAACGGTTTGACAAGCGCGCTCGGTGGCCTCACGGGAAGTTTCAACTGAGGCATAGAGATTGCACAAAACAGAAGTGTAACCATGATCTAGAAATGCAGGTTCCGGCGGTGGAAGGCGATCCCTTCCTGAACGTGTTGATCCCAGTATGCCCAGTTGTGATCGCCGGGGAACTCCTCGTATTCGTGCCCGACCTCTAACTCCCGAAGGTGGCGATCAAAGTCTCGATTGGCTTCGATGAGAAAGTCGTCCACGCCGCTATCGATACGCATCAGAGGCATTTTGCTGGGCCTCAGTTTCCCAACCAAGGCGTGCAGGTCGTTTTGACCTCCCACGGGATTAGGCCCGAATATCCTTCCAACCTCCTTCTTAAACTCTTCGTCGCGATCTGGAATATAGTGCGCCATCCCCATCGCGCCTGAGTGCGAAACCGCTGAGTGGAACGTTTCTGGAAATTTCAGCGCAAGCTTCAACGCTCCATATCCGCCCATCGACAGACCGCTGATGCACCAAGGACCCTTGGTCGGGAAGCTCTTGGAGATGATCTCAGGAAGCTCCTTGCCGATCGCGGTCTCATATGCGTAGCCTTCGATCGCATCGGTGTACCAACCTCTACCGCCGTCGGGCATTACAACGATGAGGGGAAGACCTTCTACATAGCGTTCGATACTGGTTCGGCGCATCCAGATTGATTGGTCGTCGCTGAGGCCATGAAGTAAGAACATCACATGGAATGGGCTGCTCAGGGCAAGGTCGGGAAGAATGATCTCGGCCTGAGTTTGTTTTTGTAGGGCTTGGGAGAAGTAGCGAAAGGTTGCTTGCGGCACGTGTATGCAGTTCTGCGGAGGTCGTCGATATCCTGCAAAACAGGGTGCCTCAAGACAACAAAGGCATCAGCGTGTTGGAGAAAGCCTCCAGACAAGTCGTTCCTTTGTTGCCTGGAGGCATCAGTGTGCTTTTGCGGCATATAATTGCAATCCAATGGGAGGTTCGAAGATGAAAGCATCAGGATGGATATGGGCGATCTTGGCTGGGGCCATGATTGCAGGCTGTGGCGACAAGCATCCGCAAGAAGGCACGACGGGAACGGCAAGCGGAAGCGGTGAAAAGAAGCTCCGAATCGCGGTGATCCCCAAGGGGACCACTCACGAGTTTTGGAAAGCGGTCCGTACCGGGGCTGAAGAAGCGGGCAAGGAGTTCAATGTCGAGATCATCTGGAAAGGTCCCCTCAAAGAGGACGACCTCAACGACCAGATCAAAGTAGTTGAGGATTTCACGACCCAGGGAGTAGACGGTATTGTACTGGCTCCGCTCAACGACACCGCGATGAAAACGCCGGTTGAGAACGCCAAAAAGTCTGACATCCCGGTGGTCATCTTTGACTCTGACCTGAAGGACACCGAGGTCGTCAGCTTCGTCGCTACCGACAACGAAAAGGGCGGCAAGGCGGCAGGCGAGGAGATGATCCGACTGCTTGGTGGGAACGGCAACGTGGTTGTGCTCCGATACCAAGAGGGATCGGCAAGCACCATGAACCGCGAGAAAGGGTTCCTGGACGTCATGAAGGCGAGCACCGGCATCAAGATTCTCAGCGACAATCGCTACGCTGGAGCAACTGTGGAGTCAGCTCAAACTGAGGCGGAGAACCTGCTTTCTGGTTTCAAGAAGCCAGATGGCTCGCTCAATGTGGAGGGCATCTATTGCCCCAATGAGAGTTCTACCTTTGGGATGCTTCGGGCGCTACAGACAAATGGCTGGGCGGGGAAAGTCAAATTTGTAGGATTTGATTCCTCGGTAAAGCTGATCGAGGGTTTGAGTAAGGGAGAAATCAATGCCTTGATCCTCCAGAACCCCAGAAAGATGGGCTACCTCGGAGTTAAGACGATGGTAGAGCACCTGAAGAAGACCCCTGTTGAGAAGCGGGTCGATACCGGGGCTGAGTTGGTCACCGGCGATAACATGAAGGACCCCGCAATCGCCAAGCTATTAGAGGTTCCCAAGTAGCGTGAAGTGGCGCGCCCTCATTCCCATCTTGGGCCTCCTGGGCGCGCTGCTACTCCTTTACTTCGGCTTCGGGCTAATCCTTAACCTCCAAGACAAGGAAGGGTTCATCGGCATTCGGAACGTCGAGAACATTCTCCGACAAGCCACTCCCGTTTGCGTCGCCGCATTGGGAATGACGCTTGTCATCGTCGCGGCAGGAATCGACCTCTCAGTGGGATCGGTGGTCGCGTTCGTTTCGGTCGCGGTGGCTTGGTGTCTGCGCAAAGACTATCCTCCCGCCCTCGCGATGGCGGGAGGGGTTTTGGCGGGCGGATTCTTTGGCTTGCTGAACGGTCTTTTGGTGACCCGGCTCAAGGTTGGCGCGTTCATCGTTACGCTCGCGATGATGCTGGTCGCTCGCGGGGCCGCGAAGGGTCTGGCGGGCGAGCAGAAAATCGACGCTCCCATGTCTTGGCTTAACGATCTCCTTGCCGTTCTTGGCTCTGGCGAGCGGTGGCGAATTTTCCCCAATGGCGTGTGGATTATGATTATTCTAGCCCTGGCGAGCCACTTCCTTTTGGTCAAGACTCGGTTTGGGCGATACATCGTCGCGGTAGGCTCCAATGAGCGTGCGGCCCACTACAGTGGCATTGCGGTGGATCGGGTGAAACTCATGGTCTACCTGCTGATGGGGCTATTCGCCGGGTTTGCAGGAATCATGATGTTTGCGCGACTATCGGTTGGCGACCCGACGACCGCTCAGGGCTTTGAACTGAGCGTCATTGCGGCGGTCGTCATTGGCGGGGCATCGCTTTCTGGCGGGCAAGGCTCTATCCTTGGCTCAATCCTCGGTGCCTTGATCATGGCGACCATCAACGCCGGTTGTAGCCAAATGGGGCTCGCCAATTGGATTCAAGAGATGATCACCGGCGGGATCATTATTGTTTCGGTACTGCTGGATAGGATCAGAGTCAGAGGTGCCGCGCCGTCGTCCTAGATTGCAACGCGCATGGCGTTTTGGATCTCCTCAAAGCTCGCTTGAACCGCCACTGCATCCACTCCTTGGCTCCTCAAGTAGCTGGCTCCAACTAGAGATCGGCTACCAGACGCGCAATGGACGTAGATCGGTCCTGTCGGCAGATTCTTGGCATCGGCCAAGTAGACCAGAGGGATGTGTATGGAACCTGGAATCGCCTCCTCTTCCCGCTCCGCTCCAGATCTCACGTCCAGAAGGGTTTTGCCTAGCAATTCATTCACATTTGCCAGCGGGAATTTTTTCGCGGGCTCAGGAAGGCACCAGCCCGACAGGTTTTCCAACCCGATAAGGACAAGCGCCTTAGCCGCTTCGACGGCTTGCTGAGAGTTGTTGGCGACCAGCACGATCGGCTTATCCAAGCTCAGCAGAGAGCCTGCCCACTTGGAGAAAGACGCATTCATCGGGATGCTGACGGCCCTAAGTAAAGACCCTTCGATGAACTCTTCAATCGACCTCACGTCTACGATCTGCCCACAGGGTGTCGTTTGCTCAATGCTCCAGCGGCCAAGCGTAGGTTCTGGGCCTTGCCGGTTCACCGTCTTCATCCTCGCAAAGTACTTCGGGGGTTCCGGTTGGCCGGACAGGACGTCTTCAACGAAATCGGATTCCCGCTCGAACCTCACGGAGAAATTCACGATCTTCTCATATCCCAGGGTTGTCGATGGGACGCCACCCAGCTTCTTGCCGCAAGCTGAGCCTGCGCCATGTCCTGGCCAAATGGTGAGCCAGTCGGGCATTGTCTTGAACCGCTCGATGGATTTGAATAGGGTTATCGCGCTCTTACGCATCGTGTCCTGAAACCCTGCCGCGATCTCCAACAGATCGGGCCTACCCACATCCCCGGCGAATATGAAGTCACCACTTAGGATGCCGATCGGTTGATTGGTCGCCGCGCCGTCTATCACCAAAAAGCTGAGGTGCTCGGGAGTGTGGCCAGGGGTGTGAATGGCTTGCAGTCTCACATTGCCGATCACGACCTCGTCGCCGTTGCCGATCAGTCGCACGTTGGGCTCGTTCGCGTATGCATACTGCCAATCGGAGCCGCCTTCCTTCGACAGATACAGGGTTGCGCCGGTCAATTCCGCCAGTTCACGACTGCCCGAAACGTAGTCGGCATGGATGTGGGTTTCCGTGACTGCTGCAATTCTGAGCCCTTCCGTCTCAGCAGTCGCCAGATATTGGCCAAGGTCCCGGTTTGGGTCCACGACAACCGCTTCACCCGTCACCGAACACCCGATTAGGAAACTGGCTTGGGCAATCGAGTCTGCATAGTATCTTTGAAAGAACATTCCTTTCCTTGTGGCCGTCGGGTGGTTTGTGCCGAAGCGCCTTAGTATCCGATTACGGCAATGGCTTTCCTCGTGCGGCGACCAGGATTCGGTACCAGTCCTCACGGTCCACGTCGATCTCGTCGGCTTTTGCCGCGTCTTTGATGTGGTCGGGGTTGCAGGAGCCCACGATGGGGATGATGTGGCTTGGGTGCTTCATCAGCCATGCCAGCGCCATCACCGTGCGAGAAACTCCGTATCCCATCGCGATGGCGTCGAGCGTGTCTAGCAACGCCGTTCGCTTTTCAAGTTCAGGATGATCCGCGGCGACCGTTCCGCCGGTCCCCAGCCATCCTCCGCCGAGCGGACTCCAGGACAGAGGAGTCATCGTCACTTCCAGACACTGGTCAAGAGTTCCGTCCGTGAAGCAATCCAAGCGTCCGAGGTGAATTTCGACCTGGTTGACAACGAGGGGGAAATCGAGCTGGGACTGAAGGGCAGAGACGAAGCTGGGAAGGAAATTCGAGACCCCAAAGTATTTCACGACGCCCTGGGCTTTTAGCTTGGTGAAGGCCGAAGCGACCTCGGCGGGGTCCATTAAGAGGTCCGGACGGTGGAGTTGGTAGATGTCGATCTGATCCACTCCCAAGCGCGTTAGGGATTTGTGGCATGACTCCTCGATGTGGGTTGCCGAGAAATCGTAGCGATGCGGCGAATCGGGGTTAGGATCGCCCGGGAATCGGATGCCGCACTTCGTTGCGATCTGAATGTCTTTGCGTATCGACGGAATCTCTTTAAGGACCTCGCCGTGAATCTCCTCACAAGCGCCACGGCAATAGATGTCCGCGTGGTCGAAGAGGGTGTAGCCCGCCTCATAAGCGGTGAGGATTGCCTTTTTCCCTTTCTCCCTCTTCTCCTGGTCGATGTCGGCCGGATCCCAAGTCCCGGCGACTCGCATGCATCCATAGCTCAGGCGTGAGGATCGCAGGTCGGATACACCGATCTTCTGTAACTTCATGTCCCATCTTAGCGAGTTCGCCCTGAGAATCGCGACTGATTTGCCGAAAACAGAAGAGTCCATGAATATCGGAAGTTCTACCGGGATCGACGCCGCGCTCAATGCCTTGACAGGCATTGAAGATAAGCGCGCAGGATTGCAGATTTCCCTTCTCCGCAAATCCCTAGATTCCCAACAGCAGATTGCTTCCGACTTGCTAAAGCTCCTTGAGGGCAAAGGGCAGCAATTGGATATCCGAGCGTAGCTTAAGGTTGCAGGTTCCTCGGTTTTAGGTTTTAGGTTTTCCTGACCTCCCTTGCCGCCCTCACTTTTCTCACCTTCCTAGCTTCCGCGTCTTCAAGAGAACCCGGACCTGGAGGTCCAGGCTACGTCACCTCCATCATCTCAATCACCCTCTCACCTCCATCATAATGATCAGGTGTCCGCCCGCACGCCCATGCTCCAGCAGTACTTCAATGCGAAGGCTGAGCATCCTGGCGTCCTTCTGGCGATGCGAGTGGGCGACTTTTATGAATTCTATGGCGAAGATGCCGAATCCGCCGCCGCCGCGTTAGAAATCACTCTTACAGCTCGTGATGACGGCGGCAACCGCATGCCGATGGCGGGAGTCCCCTACCATTCGGTTGAGAAGTATTTGGCGCGGTTGCTCCAGAAGGGTTTGAAGGTTGCGATATGCGACCAGTTGGAGGACCCAAAGGCGGCGAAGGGATTGGTGAAGCGGGGAGTCACCCGAGTTCTGACTCCAGGCACCTTGCTAGAAGATTCGATGCTGTCGGAAGGCCAGAGCAACTTCCTCGCGGCAATCTGCCTTCAGGATGGTAAAGCCGGTTTAGCGATCCTGGAGCCTTCGACGGGCGAGTTCACGGTTACTGAGCTTGTCGGCGAGGGGATACAGGAAAGGCTTTTGCAAGAGATCGCTCGCATTCGCCCGGCGGAGTTGCTGGTTGGCCCCGAGGCGGAGGAGTATGGCGAGCTTGCCCGCGTTTCGCTGTCCTCCAGCGTCACCGAAGCGCCTTCGCCGTCCCTGGACCGAGCCACCCGCAAACTCTTGGAGCAGTTCCAGGTAGCCAACCTTCAAGGATTTGGTTGCGAGGATAAGCCGAGCGCGATCGTAGCGGCCTCCATGATCCTCGCTTATGCCGAGAAGAATCGGCTTCCGCTGAACCACGTCGATAGCCTGTCGGCCTACTCGGTGGATGGCTTTATGCGATTGGACCCGAGCACCAGGAAATCGCTTGAGCTAACCCAAAACATGGCGGATGGCGGACGCAAATACACCCTGCTTGAAGTGTTGGATCAGACCGTTACCTCGATGGGATCGCGCTTGATGCGACGCTGGATCGAACAGCCGTTGTTGGACATTGGGACGATCCAGAGTCGGCAAGATGCGGTGGAAAGGCTACTAAGCCACGCGCTGATCCGGGGAGATATCCGGGACGGCTTGAAGAAACTTGCCGACTTGGAAAGGTTGGTTTCGCGGGTCGCCACTGGACTTGCCGGCCCGCGAGATCTCGCCGCTTTGCGATCTTCCCTGCTCGCCATGCCTTCGCTGGCCGAGCCGTTTCGCAAGATCGGTGTCGGCCGTTTGCAAGAGCTTCGCGAGCAGATTGCGGATCATGGCGAGCTCGCCCTGTTGTTGGATAAATCCATCGTTCCCGAACCTCCCCACGTCTTGCGCGATGGCGGCGTGATTAAGCCTGGCTATGACCTGGAGCTAGACAAGGTTCGCGACCTTTCCAAGAACGGAAAGTCTTACATCGCCAGTCTGGAACAAGCTGAGCGTGAAGCGAGCGGAATCTCCAACCTGAAAGTCGGCTTCAACTCGGTATTCGGCTACTACTTGGAGGTCTCCAAGATCAACCAGGACAAGGTTCCCGCCCATTACATCCGTAAACAGACCACCGCCAATGCCGAGCGATACATCACCGCCGAGCTCAAAGAGCACGAGTCGCTGGTGCTGGGTGCGGAGGAGAAAGCGGTCGCACTGGAATCGGAAATCTTTCACAAGCTTCGCCAGCGAGTCGCCGAGCATTCAAGAGCCCTCCTCCAAACCGCCCGAGCATTTGCTGAGTTCGATGTCTTAGCTTCCCTCGCCGAGACCGCGTCCCGGAATGGATATGCAAAGCCAGAGATTCTGGAGGCGGATGTCCTGATCGTTGAGTCAGGACGCCATCCGGTGGTGGAGGTTCAAAGTCCGGGGTTTGTGCCGAATGACGTTTGCATAGCGGAGGAGTTGGGTAGCGGAGGAGCGGAGGAGAAGAATCCTCCTCCGCTCCTCCGCTCCTCCGCCCGTGTTCTCATCCTCACCGGGCCCAACATGGCAGGCAAATCCACTTATCTTCGCCAAACCGCGCTCATCGTGCTTATGGCTCAAATAGGTTCCTTTGTGCCTGCGACATCTTGCCGGATGGGTCTTTGCGACCGGATCTTCGCCCGTATCGGAGCGAAGGATGAGCTCGCCCTCAGCCAATCCACCTTCATGGTCGAGATGATCGAGAGCGCGAATATTCTGAACCATGCCACCGAACGTTCCCTGGTCATCCTCGACGAGGTGGGACGTGGGACCAGCACTTACGACGGCCTCGCTATCGCCTGGGCGATGATCGAGCATTTGGCCTCTTTGGGAGCCAAGACGATGTTCGCTACCCACTACCACCAGCTCAATGCCCTGGCAGATCAAATGCCAGGAATCGCCAACTTCAGGGTCGCGGTCGAGGAGTTTGGCGACGATATTGTGTGGACGCACAAGGTCTTGCCGGGAGGGACGGACCGGTCTTACGGCATCCATGTCGCCCGGATGGCGGGCGTGCCGTCCTCGGTTTTGGTCCGTTCCCGCGAGATCCTAGCGGAGCTTGAAGAGAAGTCGGAGGCGCCAAAAGCGATTCCGGCTTCCACTCAGCGCCTCCAATTGACCCTGTTTGACGTCGAAGAGCCTCCCGTGGTTAAGGCCCTGCAGGGCTTGGATGTGAACCAGCTGACGCCGTTGGAGGCGTTGAGACTGCTTGATGAATGGAAGCGGAAGTTTGGGAAGTAGTCCTACTCGACGGGTGGCACGACCTTCGTGATCATATACACGCCGCCCTGGACGCTAAACGTTGCGTTTACTTTTGGAAGGATCTCCTGCAATGCCTCGTCGAACGTAACGTTCTTTAGATTGACGTCCATGACAGTGCCCTGAACATCGGGGGCGATAGAGTATGAGTTGCCGTATGTGCGAAATAGAGTCCTCATCGTCTCCCGAATGTCAGCCTTGTGAGCAGAAATGTCCGTTCGCCTGGTTTCGGTTGGAATTAGGCCGCCGCCCGTCGTGGGAGTCACCGTGGGCCCTCCCTTGGCCTTCACGATCTGGAAGGTACGAGTACTGACGTGGTAGCGGTATCCCGCGCTCAACTGTTTAAGGCAGTTCATCAGCGCCACCTCTAGGTTTACATTGGTCAAAGCGAGGGTTATGTTTCCTTGCACATCGGCATCGACCGTGTATTTGATGCCTCGCTTGTCCAGAAGATCGGCCATGACTTTGCGAATGTCTTTCTGGACAGCCTCAAAGCGGGCAACATGGATCTTCCCGAGGTCCACAAAGCCGTTCTGAGTGGGACTGCCTTGCTTCTGAGGAGCCGCGTTTGCGGGCACCAAACTCCAAGGGACAATGAGCAGTAGACCGACAAGGCACGCGACGAAAGCCACGCGGCGATATCGGTCAGCCGACCGCGAGTTGGAAAGTCTGTTCAGCATAGTGATTCTCCTTGAGAGAGCGCGATAGTGGGATGAGATTCCCAGGACGAGGAAGGAAGCGGAGGGCTCGAATCCCGAACTTAGCTTCACGAGCAGCTGGCCATACATATCCGACCGGGCCGGGAGGGTCCGAACCGCGACCTCGTCGCAGGCGGATTCACGAGCCAACTCAAACTCGCGGGCCGCGAGCCAAGCGATCGGATGAAAGAAAAAGAGCACAGTAGCGATCTGGGCGACAAGGGAAACCCACATATCGCCCCGCCGTAAATGAGCCAGCTCGTGGGCAAGCACCAATCGGAGCTCGTCAAAGGAGCATCCCTCGATCACCTGGGGCGAGATGACGATCTGTGGCCGGTGTACCCCGATGGTGAACACGTCGAATCGCGATTTGGCGATCCGCAGTTCGGGGACTTGGGACAGCCCCATCCGATCGGCGAGCTCCTCTACGGTGGAGAGGAGGGACGGATTGCTGGCGGGCTCGCCCCGTTTCGCTATGAGGAGCAGGCGGGGAATCACGGTCGCCACGGAGAAGAGGAGAACCGCCACTCCGCCGAGCCACATGAGAAAC
>JACMJO010000216.1 GCA_014380605.1 Fimbriimonadaceae bacterium
AGACCTCCAACTGGCTTCGTTGCCAGTCAAGTGATTCGCGCCTATTCTAAACCAGTTCGCTGCATTTGCCAAGGCTAACTATCGACAGGGCGGGAAGGTAGAATCGTGCCCGGAATCATAAGAATGGCCACCAAAACCGTCCCCACTCCCAAGTCCATTTTTGAAAAGTCATATCCAGGTCGCATCGGTTGCAACGTCCCGGTTTGCGACACTCCTGAAGTAGACCTTAAGGCCATTGTTGGCGAAACCAGGGACGACTTGCACTTGCCGGAAATCGGCGAATTAGACCTGCTTCGGCACTTCACTAACCTGAGCCACATCAACTATGGAATCGAGACGGGGTTCTACCCGCTGGGCTCCTGTACGATGAAGTACAACCCGAAGATCAACGAGAAGACGGCGGGCCTGCCGGGGTTTGCGAACATCCACCCGATGCAGCCCGTTGAAACGATTCCTGGGGCTTTGCAGATTCTCATCGGGGTGCAGGACATGCTCACCGAGATCACAGGGTTCGACCACATCACCCTTCAGCCCCTTGCAGGCGCCCATGGCGAAATGGCTTGCTTGATGCTGATCAAGGCGTATAACGAGTCTCACGGCGAGGCTCATCGGCACACAGTTTTGGTTCCGGACTCCGCTCATGGAACCAACCCCGCTTCGGCGGCAAGATGCGGATACGACGTGAAGTCGATTCCGACCGATGCGGACGGCAATACAGATCTAAAAGCGTTGGCGGCGGCTTTGGATGGGGAAGCAGGGAAGAGTATTGCGGCTCTGATGCTTACTAATCCTTCTACGCTGGGATTGTTCGAACCCAATATCACGAAGATCTGCGAGATGGTCCATGCCGTCGGTGGGCAAGTGTTCTGCGACGGGGCGAACATGAACGCAATGGTCGGCACCACGCGCCCCGGCGATCACGGGTTCGACTGCATGCATCTGAATCTCCACAAGACCTTCAGCACTCCTCACGGCGGCGGCGGTCCCGGGTGCGGGGCGATCGGATTGCAGAAGCACCTGGAGCCATTCTTGCCCGTGCCCGTGATCCGCAGAGCCTCTTCCGGCGAGGTGGTTGCGGATTACACACGGTCCCATTCCATCGGGCGAGTTTCGGCCTTTTATGGCCAATTCCTGATGGAGGTTCGAGCCTATACCTACCTTCGAGCGTTTGGCAAGGAGAAGATGGCCGATATCTCTCGCTACTCAGTCTTAAATGCCAACTACGTTCGAGCTCGTCTCATCGATGTTTTGCCTCCAGCCCATGACCGACCTTGCATGCACGAATGCATCCTGACGGCGGAGAAGTACAAGAAGGAATATGGAGTCCGGGCGCTCGACATCAGCAAGCGTTTGATCGATTACGGATTCCATCCACCGACGAACTACTTCCCGCTGATCGTTCCTGAATGCTTCATGATCGAGCCGACGGAGACTGAGTCCAAGGAGACATTGGATGCGTTCTGCGATGCCCTGATCGCGATCTGCAAAGAAGCCGAGACGAATCCAGACTTACTTCACGATGCGCCATCGTCTCAAGTGGTCGGGCGGTTGGATGAAACCAAGGCGGTTAAAGACCTGGACGTCCGGTGGACGTTTGAGCCGAAACCCGAATTGGCCGGCGCCAGGTAAGTCGGAATGAAGATCGGGGTCTTCGATTCAGGCCTCGGAGGGTTAGCGATTGCCCGGGCCATCATGGTCCGGCTCCCGGAGTACGACTATCTGTATCTAGGAGACACGAAGCGCGTCCCCTACGGCAACCGATCCCAAGCCACGATCCACCAGTTTGTCGGCGAGGCTCTGGACTACTTATTCAACCAGGATTGCCAACTCATCATTCTCGCCTGCAACACCGCGTCGGCTGAGGCATTGAGGCACAGCCAGCAACACTACCTTCCTGCCAAATTCCCGGATAGAAGAGTGTTGGGAGTATTGATCCCGGCAGTTGAAGCTGCAGTGCAGGTTGGGAACGCCGATAGAGTGGGAGTAATCGCCACTGCCAGCACGATTGAATCGGGCTCCTACCCTCGAGAGCTTGACCGCCTTTCACCCGGCGTGGAGATTTATTCCCAGGCGACCCCGTTGCTGGTCCCGCTAGTTGAAAATGACGGTTTGAAATATGCCCGGGTGATATTAGAAGACTACTTGGCCCCCCTAAGGGAAGCCAAGATCGATTCGCTGATCCTTGGGTGTACGCACTATTGCCTTTTGAAAGACCTTGTCCGGGAGATGATTGATTGTCCCGTCATCTCTCAAGACGAAGTGGTCCCGGAAAAACTGGCTCAGTATTTGGATCGGCATTCTGAGATCGAGTCGAAACTAGGGAAGACTGGCGATCGATCCTATCGGGTGACCGATTTGCCCCCAGGCTATGTTGACTTTGTGCGGCGTTTAAGCGGGGAAGAGCTGAATCTGGAGTTGGTGAGGATATGAGGCACCTTTCCATGGTTGAAGTGAACCGAGCCGCGCTCCTTCATAACTTCCAAGCCCTGCAGACTCTTTGCCCCATTGCGCGGAAGGTTGTCGCCGTTGTAAAGGCGAACGCATATGGCCACGGACTTGAGCCGGTCGTGCGCACGTTGGATGGACGCGTACCTTACTTTGCCGTCGATGACTTAGAGGAACTAATCGCGCTCCGCGCCATCACGAAAGCCCCCGCGCTGGTCCTTGGATATGTCC
>JACMJO010000217.1 GCA_014380605.1 Fimbriimonadaceae bacterium
ACACTCTCTGCTCCAGAGATTGGAGTAATACCGCCCACATTTGGACCAAGTGGAGCGATGCCCCCTCCTCCGCCAAATTGCGGGGCGGGTGTGCTCTGAGCCGTAGGAGCCACCGGTACCTCGGCGGGCGGGGGATTCACTTGGCAACCTATCGTAGCCAGAGCCATTCCCATCGCAAGGGCGATAATCCGTGGTCGCATCACGTTCAACACTTTACGCCAAATCAAGGCAAAATGAGCATATGCTTGATCCGCGCGTCACGAAGCTCGCCGAGCTCTTATGCACCCATTCCGTCCGCTTGACCCCGGACGACCGCGTACTTGTCCATGCCTTTGACGTTCCCGAGGAAGCGGTCGCGGAGGTGGTTCGCGTCATTCAATCCAAGGGTGCCCAGGCCATGGTTCGACTAGAGTCGGGTCTGATTCGCCGCCAGATCATGCATGGCCTGACCGAAGGCACGGTAAAGACCATCGCTGCCATCGAGAAGTACGAGATGGAGCAGATGACGGCGTACATCGCCCTTCGAGGCACTCCGAATCCTCTTGAAAACGCAGAAGTTTCCAGCGAGAACATGCGTCTGTGGGGCAAGGAGTACACCCAGCCGGTCGTTTTCGGAGTGCGCGTTCCTAAAACGAAATGGGTTGCTTTGCGCTGGCCAAATCCGGTGATGGCTTTCGCATCGGGAATGAGTTCGCAGGCGTTTGAGGACTTTTACTTCCGAGTCTGCACCTTGGACTATAAGAAGATGGAAGAGGCTTGCAAGCCCCTCGCTGACCTCATGAATAGAACAGATAGGGTTGAGATCAAGGGACCTGGAACGGACTTTAGCTTTTCGATTAAGGACATTGGCGCAGTTCCGTGTACCGGCGAGGCGAACATCCCGGATGGCGAGTGTTTCTCTGCCCCCGTTAGGGATTCGGTCAATGGTACGGTCCAATTCAATACCTCCTCGCTGTATGAAGGCACGGAGTTTGTGAACATCCGTTACGTCATCAAGAATGGCCGAATCGAGGAAGCCTCGGCAGGAGGCAACTCGGAAAAGCTGAACAAGATTCTGGATACGGACGAAGGGGCCCGCTACTTCGGCGAGTTCGCAATCGGATTTAACCCATACGTCATGCATCCGATGAAGGACACGCTGTTCGATGAGAAGATCGCCGGTTCCTTCCACTTCACGCCCGGAAATGCCTATGACCCGCCTGGAGGCAACGGCAACAAGAGCGCGATCCACTGGGACACGGTCCTGATCCAGCGACCGGAGTACGGTGGAGGCGAGATCTGGTTTGATGGCAAGCTGATCCGAAAGGATGGTTTGTTCGTCTTGCCAGAACTTGAGGCTCTGAACCCCGATCGGCTTGTTTAGAGGCATAGTCTGATGCCCCAAACCGTCCATCTGGTCAACTCTCTCCACTCCTCGAATGGGGGCAGTGAGTGGCATACACTTAGCCTGTTTGAAATCCTCGCCGAATTCACGGAGGTTAACCTGTGGACCGAGTACAAGCCAGATCCCCTACTAACGGGTCGCTACCCGATCCGCGGTATTGAGCCGCAACGGGGCGTGTTTCCGAAGGGAGGCAATCTGGTTTTCATCGGGGTCTACTTCGGGGTTGGCGGCTGGGTTCGAAAAGCCAAGCCCAGACGAACGATCGTCTTCTTTAACACACCAGATCTGGATCGCCTTCCACGTTTCATTGACGGCTTAAAGTCGGCAGGAATCGAGCAAATCGAGGTGGTCTATCAGGCGGAACACCACCGGGACCTCTTTCCACAATGGCCTGGACCTGTCCATCCTTCGCCAATCGACCTTTCAGTATTCAGCCCCGCACCACAAGCTCATGACGGGTACGTAGTTGGCCGTTACAGCCGGGACAACGACGATAAGCACCATGCTGACAATCCCGAGCTCTATCGTCGCTTGGCCGATGCTGGGTGCCTCGTTAGGATCATGGGTGGCACAAGCCAAAAGGCAATGATTGCCGATGATCGTATCGATTTGATGGAAGCTGGCACAGTACCGCCCGTGGAGTTTCTTGGCGAACTGGATTGCTTCCTCTACCGAATCAGAGCCGACTGGTACGAGGCGTTTGGACGGGTGGTTGCAGAGTCGATGGCTTGCGGCGTACCGGTGGTCGGGGAGAATCGGGGCGGTTACACGCACTTGATTGAGAGCGGACATAACGGGTTCCTCTTTGACTCTAACGACGAGGCCATTCGACAGGTACTTCTCCTTAGGGAGAATCCCGACCTTCGCGCAGAGATGGGTCATCGAGCGCGAGAAACCGTTGAGGCCCTTTACTCGCCAAGCAATCAGGCCGAGTTGGCCGAGTTCTACTACCGCTAGCGATCCTTAGGAGGATCGTCGTTTGCACTCGATTCGAACATCTTGCGAAGTCGCTCCCGCTCATCCCGCTCCTTTTCTCGCTTCTTGACGTCGTCGTAATAGCTCTTATCCAACTTTTCGGATTTCTTGAGAAAAGGTCGGTCGGTGAGCTTGGCTCTACCGAAGGTCCCGCCACCCATTGAATAGGTCCAGAATGGAATGCGGTTTGAGGCATAGGCCCAGGCGACGGCAAGGTGAAGGCCAGAAATGACCCCAAACAAGGGACTTCCGAATCCAGAAAGCAGGACCGTAACCGCTATTGTCACCCAACCCAACCACTTTCCGCTAAGCGGGATGATGCCGTACATCATGATCTGCGAGGTGGGATTTCGCACGCACCAGATTAATGTGATTCCAGCCTCTGGTAACCACATTCCGGCAGCTGCAACGATGCCTACCGATGGGCCGAGCAGAACGATGAAAAGCGCGGGCAGGAGGATCATCGCCAGCCACAAGACGGCATATTTCGTGGGGCCCAGATCACGCTCTATCGATCCGCCGGTGAAGAAAATCCACATGCAGAGGAAGACAAAGCAGAGAAGTCTGACGCCGCTGTAGAAAGGGGTATCTGCCCAAGGGTAGCTAAGCAGGGTCCATGGCTTTGCTTGCCACGTTGGGGCAAGAACGACTTGCTCGATCCCTTTCGTCGCGGAGAACCACCAAACAAACGCAAAGATGACGATCGAGGCGATGATCCCGATGGTTATCGGAGCCGCCTGTCTCCTAAACCAAGACGATCCTTGTTGAAGGGCCATAAGTTCTTTCGCTATTATGTGTGCCTACGCCTTGAAACCCCAGGGCGAATGGCCACGTTCGGCATAATGGGCGGAGAGTCGTATGTATTTTGTGGTTCTTCCAGATGGGCAGAAGTTTGGGCCGGCGGACGTCAACCTCCTCAACCAGTGGGTTGCGGAAGGTCGAGTTCTCGCAAACACCATGCTTGAGGATGCCCAATCAGGCCAGCGATTGCCTGCGAGTTCCTTGCCTGGTTTACAAGTGGCGACCGCCCAACCACCTGGACCGTACCCTGCACCAGGGACGATGAATCCACCTCAACAGTACGGTGGGTATTACCGCGGCGGGCCAGCCGCCGTGGGGGATTCCGGTCAGAACGACCTAACGCTTGCCTACGTGTTTGCCTCGCTCGGTCTGGTTATGTGTTTGGGCGGAGGACTTTGCGGAGGTTGTGGGCTGGTGGGCATCGTCTTCCCGATCCTAGGCCTGGTCTATGCCAAAAAGGCAGAGGATAAAGGCAATCCTGGAGCCAACGGCGCGAGGATCATGTCTTGGGTCGCGCTCGCCCTACAGATCGTAGGATTAGTCTTCTCTTTCGCCATCATGGGCGCTTCGATGATGGGACGCTTTTAGAAGATCAGCGACGGGCGGCGACAAGGATCTTCAGCCACTTGGGTGAGCCGAGATAGTCGGTGTCAACCCCGTTCTTGCCCCTACTGGAATGTACGAAGTACCCTCCCCCGAGGTAGATTCCGGTGTGGCCGATCTTGTTGCGCTTGTTTTCCCAGAAGTAGAGGCGGTCTCCCTTCTGCAGATCCTCAAGCCGATTGATCCTTTGGCCCACCAGGGCTTGCTCCGACGCGGTTCTTGGAAGATTCACACCAACTGCACCGAAAAGCTTCTTTACAAAGCCGGAGCAATCGATGCCTCGGTTTAAGTCGTTACCTCCCCAAACATAGGGAGTGCCACGAAATTGAAGACCCGCATCAGCTGCATAACCACGAGATCCGGGCGATGCCATTGCCGAGCGACTATTGCGAGGTTGGGCCTCGGTCGTAACTTCGTATGGAAGCTTGGCGACGGTGTCAGCGGGAACGTAGCCGTACTGTCCGTTCTTCAGAAGAACCTTCATCCAGTTGTCTTTGGATGAGTCTGTGACAACCAGATACTCGTACTGTTTAACTCGATAGTAGACGCGTGAGTTTGTCCTCATGGACGCGTAGATGGGGGTTCTCTCAGTCGCCTGGCCAAGCTTGCCAAGCACCTTCTTCTCGGCAAACGCCGTCACCGATCCCATGAGGATCGTTAGTGCCAAAACTGCGCGGATCACTATCATCTGTTCGATTACTACCAGAATTATAGGCGAACTTGGACTAGTCTAAAGACCGGCTCCCACCAATGCAAGCGATTTTAAGATCGTCATGCCATCGGTCGAACCTAGAATCGACTTGGTCGCCCTTTCGGGATGAGGCATCAGCCCCAGCACATTTCCTTTAACGTTCAAAACGCCCGCAATGTTTTCGATCGAGCCATTCGGATTCGCTCTAGGAGTCGCGTTCCCTACACTATCGACGTACCGGAAGGCGATTCGTTCACTATCCTCAAGCTCCTTAAGGGTTGCTTCATCGCAGATGTAGCGTCCCTCACCGTGAGCGATTGGGATTTCGATTATCTTGTCGACGTTCTGAGTCCAGATGCTAGTTCGGTTCTCTGCTTTCAGGAATACCTGCTTGCAAACGAACTTCTGGCTCTCATTGAGAAGAAGAGCTCCTGGGAGGAGGCCAGCCTCGCACAGAATCTGAAATCCATTGCAAGCTCCAATAATGGGTCGGCCCCCGGCGGCGAATCGTTGGACTTCAGCCATGATCGGCGCCCGACTCGCCATCGCGCCGCACCGTAGGTAGTCGCCGAAGCTGAATCCGCCCGGAATGAATACGGCGTCAAATCCTTCGAGCGACGTGTCTTCGTACCACACATAGTCTGCTCCGATGCCGACATCATCGCGGAGCGAATACAAGGCATCCTGGTCGCAGTTGGAGCCTGGAAAACGAAGGACGGCGACTTTCAAAGGACCGCCTCAATCGAGCAATCGAGCAATCGAGCAATCGAAAGTCTCATCACGCTCCCACCGCCTCCTTTACTTCTTCAATCCGATAGTCCTCGATGACTGGATTTGCCAGGAGCTTCTCACACATCTCTTTGACCCTCGTTTCGCTGTAATCCTTAAGCTTGAGCTCGATCATTTTGCCGATGCGAGCCTCTTCTAGCTCTTCGTAGCCAAGCTTTTGCAATGCGCCCGCCACTGTCCGCCCGGCCGAGTCGAGGAGTGATGGTTTGAGGGTCACATAGACGCGGACGGTGGTCATAGATTGATTTTGGCATAGCGGCGGCAGCTCAGTCGCCCTGACTAGGTCGCATCCGACAATTGCCCGTTACACTGCTTCCCAGCGAAACCTCTTTAGGTTCAGCTTGAGCGTTCTGTTTCCAGTCTTGCGGGCAGGATCGTTCGACTTCTGGACGAACGTCGGGTATGAGCGATAGAGGCTGTTTCTGGTTACGGAGAACTGGTCCTCGCCTCGGTAACCGGATAGTTGGCTTATGTTTAACTCTGGTACAGATCTCTTCTTGAGTGCAGAGCCAGTCCAAGAGTAAGCCACGGCCTTGCCGTAATTGCCTCCAGCGGCCGAGCGGGTCGCCACGATGACCTCGAACTTCCCGTCTGAGTCCAAGTCTGCCGCCCAGGCGCCGACCATCGCTCCATCACGGTCCACGCGAACGGTTGCTCGCTTCCCAGAGGGTGCGGCGACGGTTACCAACAGGCTTCCGATGGACGATGTCTCGCGGGCGCCGACCGCGACATGGATCTTGCAACCCTTATGCATCCACGTCTTGGAGTCGAAGGCGAAGCCTTGTGAAAGCGATACAAAAAGAAACCCTAGAATCGTGAGTGAGCGCATACACGACTACGATACCAAACGAGCGGCCTGGCCCATGGGCAAGCCCGTCCGCCAGCTAAAATCAAGGCCATGACCCTAAAACTTGGACTGCCTAAGGGCAGTCTGCAAGAAGCCACCTTCAAACTCTTTGAAAAAGCGGGTTTCAATTTTCGAACCTCCTCGAGGTCTTATCAACCGGTGGTGGACGATGAGGAGATCGAGCCGATCTTGCTTCGTCCCCAGGAGATTCCAACCTATATCCAACAGGGGATTATCGACGCCGGGCTTACCGGTGCGGACTGGATCGCGGACACCGGCGCAGACGTTCACGAGATTTGCGAGTTGCGATACAGCAAGATGACGAATAACCCAATACGCATCGTCCTTGCCGTTCACAACGACAGTCCCTACAAATCAGCCCAAGATCTTGCCGGTAAGCGAATCGCTACCGAATACGTGCGCCTGGCGACCCGGTACTTCGGCGAACTAGGCGTCCAAGCCGGCGTTGAATTCAGCTGGGGAGCGTGTGAAGTGAAGGTGCCTCAACTGGTGGATGCCATCGTGGTCAATACCGAAACCGGCTCAAGCCTTCGCGCGCACAACCTTAGAATCATCGAAACTCTTCTAACGTCGACGACAAGATTCGTTTGTGGCCAAGACGTCTGGAAGGACGAGTGGAAGCGCACTAAACTCGAGTCCTTAGAAATCCTGCTTACCGGTGCCATGAACGCATCCAAGTTGGTGGGGTTGAAGATGAACGTTCCAGTTTCTAATCAAGTGGGGATTCTGAGCATCCTGCCGTCACTGAAGAATCCGACGATTTCTCCCCTCGCAGATCCGGCTTGGGTTGCGGCGGAGGTTATCTTAGAGGAGGTGCAAGTCCGCGATCTGATTCCCAGGCTCAAACGGGCTGGAGCTACCGGTTTGGTCGAATACCCGCTTAACAAGGTCATCTATTGAATGGTGTAGCCTGGACCTCCAGGTCCGGGTCTCCAGGCAAGCAGGCTGATTGAGTGATTAGGCATCAATTAAAACTAGAATGAAAGAGTCTCACCTTTTCACGAAGTGGCTTGGAACTCTTGTGGTCCTAGCTTCATTCTCCGGGTGCCAGCCAGCACCTCCGCCTGTAGCGCTCGCTCCCCTAGTCTCCTCGACGAAAGAGCCCAACTATGCGCCCGGCGACTACTACGTGGACCATATCGTGAACGGGGACACGCTTTGGCTTCGCAAGGGTGAGGCAACCATCAAGGTTCGCCTGCTCAGGGTGGACACTCCAGAGCTAAACGAGTTTGGCTTCAAAGAAGCTACCGATGAACTCCAGCGACAAATCGGCGATGAATCCAAGATCCAACTCGAATTTGAAGAGGAACGTTTGGATCCGCATGGCCGGACATTGGCGTACCTCTTCATCGACGGAAAGAATGTCAACCTGGAAATGGTTCGAAGCGGATGGTCGCCCTTCTTCGATCGCTATGGCAAGGGGCGCTACTCGCAGGAGTTTGAATCCGCCGAGTCGGAAGCCATCCAAGCCAAAGCCGGATTATTCGCGAACCGCTAGGCTAACTTGTCGGTTCCCACGTATGACCTTATGGCGTCTGGAAGGTTTACCGTCCCATCGGGCTGTTGGAAGGTCTCAACGATCGCACTGAACAACCGAGGACAAGCAAGCCCCGACCCGTTGAGAATGTGAACGAACTCCGGTTTGGCGCCTTGCTCACGGCGAAATCTGATATTCGCACGGCGAGATTGGTATGCCTCGAAATTGGTGCAGCTGGAAATCTCCAGGTATTTATCAACTCCGGGCGACCAAACCTCCAAGTCATAGCACTTGCAACCCTTAGCGCCAAGATCGCCGGATGAAAGTTCAACGATTCGATAGTGGAGGCCAAGGGTCTGGAGAATCGATTCCGCGTTAGAGGTGAGGGTTTCAAGTTCTGAATAGCTGTCTTCTGGCTTCGTGAATTTGACCATCTCGACTTTATCGAACTGGTGGATTCTAAGCAGGCCCCGAGTGTCCTTGCCTGCGGCTCCGGCCTCTCGGCGGAAGCATCCGCTAAATGCGGCCAAGTTGATTGTGAGGTCCGCCCCATCGAGGATTTCATCTCGATAGAGGTTCGTGACTGGGACTTCGGCTGTGGGGATCAAGTAAAGATCGTCATCCACCTTGTACAAATCTTCCTCAAACTTCGGTAAATTCCCAGTCCCGATCAACGAGGCGCGGTTGACGAGGAATGGCGGATAAATCTCCGTGTAGCCGTTCTTCAGCGTCTGGTGATCGACCATAAAGTTGAAGAGGCTTCGTTGGAGTCTTGCGCCGAGGCCGGTATAGACCACGAAGCCGCTCCCCGTTATTTTCGCTCCACGAGGTAAGTCGACCAGTTTCAGATTCTCGGCAATGTCCCAATGAGGCTTAGGCGGTTCTGCAAAGGCAGGCTTTTGCCCCCATTCGCGAACCACGACATTCGCCGACTCATCGTCGCCATCCGGGGTGGACTCGTGCGGCATGTTTGGGAAAAGTAACTCGACATTGCGCAGGCTTTGTTCCAGGTCCCGTTCCGAAGCTTCAAGCGCGGCGATTGTCCTTTTAAGGTCTGCCGTTTGCCCTTTCGCCGCCTCGGCTTCGTCCTTTTTGCCTTGCCCGATCAGCATTCCAATGCTCTTGCTGATGCGATTAGATTCTGCGGCTTTGTCGTCGAGCTCAGTCTTGACCGCTCGCCAAGATTGATCAAGTCTGAGAAACTCGTCGACGACGGATACATCAAGCCTTTTCCGCAAGATTCCATGGCGGACAAACTCCGGGTCTCGTCGTATCAGGTCTCGGTCGAGCATCGGTTGTTTGTACCCTGTTGGCCTGAAGCATAGTCTCTTTGCCGCTCATCAACCGTTTCGCAACGCATACTAGATATGGAGGTTAGGACTCATGAAGATTCAAAAGAAAGGATTCCTGGTTTTGGCGGGTGTACTGGCAATGGCCGCTATCGGAACGACTCAAATCCGTGAGATCATCAAGATCGTCGGAGTTGGCGCGGCAGTGAAGCAGTTTGGGCCCGACATTAATAAGGCAATCAATAA
>JACMJO010000218.1 GCA_014380605.1 Fimbriimonadaceae bacterium
GAAGCCAGGCCAGCCATTGGAAGGACGACCAACTGACCAATCAACTCATCGGCCTGATGGACCCGACCTTGAACTTCGGTGTCAGCTACGGCCCGACTGAAGCCGATGTCCGGGCTTTGGACGTTATCGGTTACAACCGAGCTCCAGTTCCTGAGCCTGCGTCTCTGGCGGCCCTTGGATTGGGAGCTTTGGCTCTATTGCGCCGACGAAAGAAGTCGAAGTAAATCCTGATTCAAGGGAGCCCAATCGGCCAATAGGTCGGTTGGGCTTTTTTTTGACTTTTTCAAAAATAGTTGGTTGACAAAGTGGACATTTGTCTACTATATTAGTGACAACATCTCACAAGCGAGGTGATAGACATCACATCAACCACTGTTACCGACGGGGCTTATCTACTGCTGCAGAAAGCGGCGGAAATGGGTCCCGGCTACCGAGGGCGAAAGCGAGAAGCCAGCCAGGCTGAACGCGAGAACCTTGCCTCAGTATTCCGAGAGCAAGGAGAATCGCCTCCGCCCTATTTCGATATCGATTCTCAATGGATCGAACGACGTGCCAAGCTCTTTGAGTCTGGCGACTACCCTGACAAGGGAGTGACGATCACTCAGCGCGACCTGGAAAGGATGGCCGCAAACTTCGACTTGCCCGTCCCGGTATGGATCGAACATGCCGAATCGCCGCTTGAACTTGGCTACCTCACAGAGGTCGCGGTAGAGGATGGCGAGCTCTTTGGCTTGCTGGCTCTGACGCAAGAGGCCAATGCCTTGATCGAGCGATCGGGCGCGAAGTCGCTGTCCATTGGGCTTTCCGCGGATCTGGCGCAGATTCGGGAAGTCAGCCTAGTGCGATTTCCACGGGTCGCGTCGGCCCAACTGTTCAACGATTCGATCCTGTTTGAATCGAAGATCGAGTTCGGGATCGACTGGCGGGCCAAGTATGAGGAGGCGATGGTTATCCAGCGGACCCACATGGCTCAGGAGCAGATCAAGAAATGGATCGCCAAGGGCCAGATCACTCCCGCCCAGGCTCCCTATGCCACGGCATTGCTGAGCCAGGAGTCTGGAATTGAGTTCAATGGCGGACTGATTCCCATCCGGGATTTGGTCTCCAAGCTGATTGCGAGCCAGGCTCAGCACGGCATGTTCGGCGAACATGCTCCACAGCCGATCGAGGACACATCGTCCGTGCTCATGCTTCCCGAGGAAGCGGCATTCTATCGAAAGCACTTTCCGGACGTGAGTCTGGAGGCGATTGCCCAAAAACGCGCTTCGCGTTTTTCGTAACGGCGACGATGAATCGTCGCGGACTGAAAGCGGCAATGAATTGCCGCACTCTAAAGGAGGTTCACTATGGCAGCCTTAACTGCTGCATTCGAGGCTTTTGAAAAGCCTGGTCTCGTCGTCAACTACAAGGTCTCAAACACGACCGTGTTCAAGGGAAGCCTGTTGGGGATCAATGCTTCGGGGTATGTGATCCCGATGGCCCACGGCACGGCCAATATCAAATTCGCAGGAGTCGCCCGTGAGACGGTCAACAACTCGCACTACGGAATCGACCTCAGGGACGGCTCACCGAAACCGCGTTCGAACCTCGTTCATTCCCCGTCGAGAGCACCACGTAAACCTTGAAGCCCATTGTGGATCCAGGCGCGGAGAGGCCATCGTCGGTGCTAATCGCCAGAGTCCCGGGCAAGACCGATTCCACTGCCGTTTCCGTTGAAGCGTCATAAGGCGTAGCCCCCGAGCGGCGCACAGAGTAGGAAGCCAAATCGGGATCGACCGACGCCGTCCAAGAGAGATCTGCTTTCTCATTCAGCGCATTCCAAGCTCCCGAGAGCACAACCGGATCAGGCGTGTGGCCGGGGAGGGGAACTAGGCGCGGGATCGAAAGCACCAGCGCGTGACCCTCTGCGAACAGACCCGTTACCATCGCGCGGTAGGTGGCGAGTTCGTCGCGGATGCGGAAGTAGATTTGATCCCGCTCGTCATGCTCCCGATCCATGTCTTGGTCGGCTTGGGTGAGGTTGGTAAAGGTGGTTTTCAGCGTCGAAACCAGCGTCCCGAATTGGGCGACGGTGTGCCCGCCGGGCAGGATCAGGGGCGGAGTGAAGCCGGCGGGCGGCGAGGCGTTGATCGTGGTCCAAATGTGCTGATGGTCGTCCATCGCCTTGATCCAGAGGCCCGAACTGGAGGATCGCAGGACCAGATCGGGAATTTGACCGACATACACCGAGTCCATAAGCGGGCCCCGAATGTATGCGGCGAGCGCCCTCATCCGCGCTAGGATTGGTTCCTCTTGGTTGTCGCGGGAGGTGCGGTGTCCTTCGACAACATTGATCGCGCCTTCGAGTGCGGTGATGGCGGCGGCGAGAGCGGTGCGGTCGGCTTGCAAACCAGCGATGAGGTAGCCGCTCGGCAGGGTCATGACGCTGGGTGAGAGGGCGGCGTTCACATCGGTCCAATGGCCGATGAATTCGTCGATCGTGGCAAGCCAACTGCTGGGTCCGCTAAAGGGCATTTTCTCTCCTACGCCAAGTCAGGCTGAGGCAAGACTATCACACCTTCGCGGGTTCGACAAGGGTTTAAGCACGGGCAATGAGCACCCTAAGCTGCCCAATGGGCACCCGAAGTGCCCCGATGGCGGGTCGAAGAGGCCCGATGGGCACTTGAAGTGGCCCGATATTGGGTTGAAGAGCCCCGATGGGCACTTGAAGTGGCCCGATGAGCAGTTACAAAGCCCCGATTCAGGCCCTCAGCGCGAGACACGAGTTGTTGAGGGTGTCAGACGTAGCCTCCACAACTCCTTCGTCGCTGTTGAGGCATACAAAGATGGAAGGTTTAGTTGGCGTTGTCTCGCTTTTTGCGCTGATAGATGCGAAGTGCGGCCAGGAAGAAGGCCGCAGCCATGAGAATCGGTGAGCACAAGGTTACGATGATCATCCAGGATGGCCAGTCTGGGCGAGGGGAGGCGAGCATCATTGGTATAAAGCCCAATGTAAGAAGCCCCAAAATCGCAAAGAGGACGGCGAGGCGCATGGGTAGGTGCATGATATCGCTGCAACTACTCTTTGCTCCCCCGACATCCCCACATTGCAGGGCTTAGGCGTTAGATGTAGGATTTCTACCCTGCCGCGAGGCGTGGGGGAGCAAAAAAGTGGCTGACCCAGACGTCAGCCACGGAATGGAGGAAACGGATGTCTTCTCAGTTGAAAGACTTTCGTACAGCAGTTATTGCCACGTTCCAAAGGATTGATCAGAGCGGCTCTTGTGCCCATTACCGCATTGTTTCCGGGATACGGAAAGCTCCGCAGACGGCGACTCTCTACCCACTGGATTCAGAGGCCGGACTGGGCAATCTCGATGGCCCTTAGCGCCGCTTTTGCCTTGTTCCGACTCTCCTCGCACTCCTTCGTGGTTACCAGGTTGCCGCGCCGAATCCGCCGCCTCCCAACTTTCGCCACCAACCTGGGCGACTATGTACTCGGAGGAGATTATGAAAATCAAATTGCTTTTATTGGTTGGAATGGGGACGGCGCTGGGCGCGCAGGCGGTGGCGGCTCCCTTGGTATTCCAAGCTTTTCTGGATGGGCCGTCCGAATCGCCGCCCAATGCCTCGCCGGGCACGGGCTTCACTTTAGTGACAATCGATCCGGTTGCCCACACGATGTCGGTCAGCGCGCAATTCTCGGGTTTGACTTCCGGAGTGACTGCTGCCCATATCCACGTAATTAACGGTCCTGGCGACGCGAATACTTTGGATACTCTGGGCCCGGTGGCTACGACCACACCTACCTTCACCGGCTTCCCATCCGGGGTAACTTCGGGCACCTACTTCAATACCTTCGACATGACGCTTGCCACAAGCTATCGCGCGGGCTGGATCACGGACAGCGGCGGGACGACGGCTCAGGCTGAAACTCAGCTGTTTACGGGAATCATGAGTGGCCGTGCCTATTTCAATATCCATACGGGCCAATTCCCGGGCGGTGAGATTCGCGGCTTCTTAGCCCCTGTGCCCGAGCCAGCGACAATGGCGGCGTTGGGCCTGGGAGTCGTGGCTTTGATGAGACGTAGGAAGTCGGCGCGAAAGGCGTAGGGAGCTTCTTCAGAATGCCCGCAGAAGTGACGTCACTGGCGGATTGCGAAAAGCTATGGGTATGCGGTGAACGGTGTCCGGCATTACGTTTGCTGGTTTGGCTCCTAAGTCGATAAAGAGGGCCACTTTCAGAAGATCGCTAAAATCGGTCCTAGGTCTAGGAAACCTGGACTAGGATTGAAACGTTACTAATCATGTCATCGGAATAAACCGCCGATGGACGAGACGCAAATCCTCTAACCCGGCCCGCCCTCCCCAAGGCGGGCTTTAACTTTTTAGGGATACTCAAATCGTGAGAATCGCGTGTGTTCAGACTGATGTTGTTTTCGGCCAGCCAATGGCTAACGCCAAAGCTCTCGTCAGGAAGCTCATAGAACTGAAGTCTGCCAGCGTCGATCTGGCCGTCTTTCCGGAAGCATTCCTCACCGGTTACTGTGTGAACACCGCAAAGGAGGCCGAGCAGATCTCCATCCATGCCAACGCCGACGAGAACCATGAAATCCTCACCGCTGATGGGTCCATCTCGGTAATACAGGGGATGACAGATCAACTGGATATTGGTTGTGTAGTCGGCTTTGCCGGGAACAAAGGCTTCGGCCACCTCAATGAAAACCTACCATGCGAGCTCTACAACGGCGCGATCCTGTTTGAACCGGGCAAAACTCCACGGAGATACATCAAGACTCATTTGCCATTCCTGGGCTATGACCGCTTTGCTGAGCCTGGCACAGCGTTGGACGTCTTCAACACGAAATGGGGCAAGATCGGAATCCTGATCTGCTTCGACCAGCGACCCCCCGAAGCGGCGCGCACGCTTGCACTGAAGGGCGCCGAACTCATCGTCCTTCCTACCAACTGGCCCATCGGAGCCGAGGTCTCGGCCGAACACATGTCGATCGCCCGCGCCGCCGAGAACAAGGTCTTTATGGCAACTTGCAACCGGGTGGGAACGGAGAACGGAACGACCTTCATCGGTAGGAGCAAGATCATCGACACCAGGGGGCGCGTCTTGGAATCGGCGGGGGACGGCGAAGAAATCCTTATCTCAGACATCGATCTTCAGGAAGCCCGCGAGAAACGGATTGTCAACATTCCCGGCGAGTATGAGATGGAAGTCTTCAAGTCCAGGCAACCGAACTTATACAAGATCATCGGCAAAACGGTTCAATAAGGATACGAGCCATAATGTTCACCTAGAACTTCCCGACGCCAAATGGCGTCCCATGTACAGACCGGTATGCGAAATCTTGTGGTTCGGAATTTGGGCGAGCATCGCCCCCTCTTGGTGATTCTTTCTATTGCAGCGCTGTTTGCGGGGTTGCTCGGTTGTGGAGGCGGCGGTGGAGGCGGCGGTGGAACGACCAACACGACGAATGCCACCACCAATGCGACGACAAACGCGACAACGAATGCCACGACGAACGCAACCACCAACGCCACAACGACGAGCGAGACGACGGGTAGCACAGGCACGACCTTGCCGACCGACCGCGTGTTCTTTACCGACGGCGGCGGAGACATCAGGCACGTGTCGCCTACCGGGACCGACGAGCAAACTTATATAGCCGCAGGCGCAAACTTCAAGGGCTTCGCCCAGAGTCCAACGAATCCCAACAAGGTCGTCTTCGGATACACGGCGACCCCGGGTCCCAACGCGGACTACCAGGTGTACACCAACACCATCGTCAGCTTCGCCGGGGCAACCCGATTGACCATTACCAGCTTTAAGAACTTCGGGTCAATGCAGTTCACGCCCGATGGCCTTCAGGTGGTGTTCACCGGAGGAAGGACGAACCCATCAGAGCCTACGGAAATCAATTCAAAGCTCTACATCATTAGCTCCACAACGGCGAGTCAAACCGCGGTGGCTAAAGATGATGCGGAGGATGCCTTTGTGGCTCCTACCGGCCAGAAGATCGTTTACACCCACTTCCCAATTGGAGCGAGCAGCGCGAATATTCGAATCATGGATATCGATGGCACCAACCTTGCCGCCTTAACGAGCGCTCAGGGTGATAATTTCTTGCCCCAATACGACAAGAATGGAAGCAAGATCTGCTTCAGCTCCACCCGGTCTGGGCAGTACGAGATTTGGACGATGGACTCCAACGGAAGTTCGCCGGTGAAGCTCACGAGCACTAACAGCTCGACTTCCGATAGGAACTACGGCAGTTCGTTCAACGACGCGGGAACCCAGGTCGTCTTCACTCGAATTACTTTGATTCCTTCAGAAACGGGAATCTACAAGATTTCGAGCACGGGAACGGGACAGACCTTTATCCGGCCCGGAAGTTTGCTCCCAGGAATCTTCTGGACGCCAGACGGAACGTTGACGCCTTCCAGGTCCGTGTCA
>JACMJO010000016.1 GCA_014380605.1 Fimbriimonadaceae bacterium
CCCGGACGACGTCGAGGGTGAACTTGTGCTGAAGGGTTGCGAGGTATTCGCGGCAAGTCTGGGCCAGGTCCTCACCCTTCCAAGTAACCGGGTAGCGAATGTTAGTGAGCATCAAGAGTCGCCCATCCTTCTCCTCGATGATGCCCAGATTGGAGGTGAGGTCCTTGCTGACGTCGTCCCGGCCATGAATTCCGAGCCCAACTCCGCTGGGATGCGTCATCCAGAGCAACTCTTCAAAGTAGCTCTCAGCTTCCAGCGGGGCGATATCGAGGAGAAACCGAAGAACACGAGTAGCGGCATTGTCGCCCGAGAAGGGCCTCGATCCGTGGGACGCCTTGCCCTTGGCCCGAACCACAAGCGTGTTGTCGCTCCACTTCCAGGTCACGTTTGCATCCCACGCGTCGGCGAGCTTGCCATCTACGTGGGCTCGAACCTTGGCGGAAACTTTGACCATCGCCTCGCAATCGTCGATGACGATGTTGGGCCGTTGTCCACCCGAAACCTCAACCAACTCAAAGTCGCCTTTCAGAAGCTCAACCGACGTCACAAAGTCTGCGATTCCTTTCTCCGCGTGATAGCAGGGCCACCCAGAATCCGGAGCGACTCCAAACGTGGGAGCTTCCTCGGTCTCAACATATCGCTCTACACAAAGAAAGCCTGACTCCTCATCACAGCCGAATACTTGGCGCATGCGAGCAGGAATGTTCGGGCAGACCTCTTTGATGGCGCGCATGGCGTAAAGGGAGGCCATCGTCGGACCCTTGTCGTCCTCTGCGCCCCGAGCGTAAATGTAGTTGTCATCGATGTCTGCGCCGAACGGCTCATGCTTCCAGCCATGTCCAACGGGAACGACGTCCAGGTGTCCAAGCGAGACGATGAGCCGCTCACCCTGGCCGAACTCGCCCCAGCCCGCAAACCCTTCCAAGTCCTTGGTGTTGAATCCCCACTTCTCGCAGAGCGAAAGCGCGAAGTCAAGCGCTTGCCGGTTCTCTTTGCCAAAAGGGGCGTTCTCTGCCGCAGGACCCTCTATCGAGGCAAAACGAAGCATGGTCTGCGTATCTTGCAGAAGCTCTTGTTCGTGGGCGCGAAGCCAATCTTGAAGTTGGGCGACAATCGGATCGGGCATAGGCCGATTTTAGATGCTGTGATTGTCGGATTGCTTGGGTGGGCCCAAAGCATTGGGTTCGCGGGCACTCGGGCGGTCGGTTGAGCACCCGCTGAACCAGTCTGGTCGTTCCACTTACCGCATTTTCTACACCTGGTATTCGCACGGGTTCTGGCCTGAATCAGGTTCAAACGGGTATCAATGAGAAGTGCCCCCCGCCAAACTGATTTCCCTGTTCCATGCTAAGTGCCAGGGCGAACCACGGATTTATGCCCTAGCGCCAGGACGCGTGAACCTCATCGGCGAGCACACTGACTATAACGACGGATACGTCTTTCCCGCCGCCATTGACAAGCAAGTTTCGGCCCTGTTGGCTCCCTCAACTGGCGCAACAAGACTCTTCTCCGAACAAACTGGGGAGGGCCAAACGTTTGATGCCCAAACCGTCAAGCCAGGCGAAGTTAAAGGCTGGACCGCTTATGCCGCTGGGATGGCGTGGGTCCTGCAGGAGCACACAGGCGTGCCCTTGCCAAACATCCAAGGCGTGGTCTCCAGCACGGTACCCATGGGAAGTGGGATCAGCAGCAGCGCCGCTATCGAGATGGCCTTTGGCGTCGCCTGGAACCAAGTTGCTGGCCTTAGTCTCGACAACAAAACTCTTGCCTTGCTTGCTCAACGGTGCGAAAACCAGTTCGTAGGCGTCAACTGCGGGATCATGGATCAAATGGCGAGCGCGATGGGGAAGGAAGGAAGCGCGATGTTCCTGGATACTCAAAGCCTGGAAATCCAGTACGCGCCGATTCCGTCCGACCTGGCCATCCTTGTCTGCGACACGAAAAAGCCTCGGGCCCTCACCGAGTCGGCGTATAACGAACGACGGAGTCAATGTGAACAGGCCGCTCGAATCATGGGCTTGCCATCTCTGAGGGAAGCAAACCCAGATCTTCTTCAATCAAACGCTGAAACAATGTCAGAGACGGTCTACTGTAGGGCCCGGCACGTCGTGACCGAAAACGATCGTTGCCTCAAGTTTAAGAAAGCCCTAAAGAATCAAGACCTTAATGAAATAGGGCACTTGCTGAAAGCCAGCCACGAAAGCCTGCGCGACGACTACGAAGTGAGCTGTCGAGAACTCGATGAGATGGCAGAGGCATGTTGGGAAACGTCTGGCTGTGTCGGGGCTCGAATGACCGGAGCCGGTTTCGGTGGAGCTTGTGTTGCCCTCGCAAAAATCGACCAGTTGACCGAGGTGATCTCCGAAGTTGAAACGTCGTATCTGCGACGCACTGGGCTCGATGGCGAAGTCATGGCGTGTCGAGCAGTGAACGGGGCCCAGGCATTCAGAGTATAGGGCCCTAGTAAGAATAGCGGCTTCAAAGGAACCTGAATTGTCAAAAGCAATTCGAAGCCAGGTAATCTTGCCAGCGAACAAAAACGAAAAAAAAGCGACAAATGAATAGATGTCCTGCTCCGATCTCTCGGGGGAGTAATCATCGCAATCGCAGTTAAGCAAGATTGGCGGGACTCATAGGGTTTGGAAAACTATCGACAAAGGTCGAAAATGTTCCGGACCATCTCAAATATGCTGGCTTGTATGGAATGAAAGAGACAGGCGGTTAGAAATATAGTGAGGGGTGGGTTAATGCCAATGCCAACCACGTCCAGATCGGACGGCTCTAGCAGAGCAGTTCGGCTGACGAAGAGAGAGATAGAGGTGTTGAGTCTGATAGCACAGGGTCACAGCAGCAAGGAAGCGGCTGATGCTCTGTACGTGTCTAAACGCACGGTGGACTTTCATCTAGCGAACATTTACGATAAATTGCAAGTTAACAATCGTGTCCAGGCTTTTCGTGCGGCAACGCGCTTAGGTCTGATTCCGTTCGAGCCGACCTTTGGTCATACTCGAGGCGACGCGTAAGTTTCTTAGCACGTCGAATTGGCCTCATCGGAGCAATCCGTTGGGGCCCTTTCCATTTATGTATCATCTGACTCGTGTTCGTGCGAGTCCTTGACTGGATTTATCCTCCAAAGTGCGGCTTGTGCGGACGCTTTGGACCTGAATCCCTTTGCGGTATCTGTCGTTCCGAATTCGTTGAACTAGACCGTGAACCGCGTGAACTGAAGACGGCACTCTCCGAGGTGACGGCTCTATTCAAATACGAGACTCGAGCCGCGCAAGCCGTTCGTAGACTCAAATACTCCCGAATCACTTCCCTGGCCGAGCCCCTGTCTACGCTTATCGTTGAGGGTTATCAAACCCATGGCCTCGATCAATTCGATCTGATCGTTCCAATTCCTATCCACTGGCGACGTCGGGCGATGCGCGGC
>JACMJO010000219.1 GCA_014380605.1 Fimbriimonadaceae bacterium
CTGACGGACAAATGCTCTGCCGATCTTTTCATGTGGATTGGCGATGGCGGCGCGCGAGACTACACAACTTATGCAGGTCGCCGAGTGATGCTCGTACGCGCCGGTAGTGACCTTGAACAGTATGTTGGGTCGGTCGGTTTTTGGAAGCCCAGTGGCAAGGACTACGGCGGTTGGAACCTCACCCGGTCCGGTGTTTGGACGTGCGATTTCTCTACTCGCGCGGAGGGCACCTACAGGCTTGTGGTCGAAGGCGTAGGCTGTAGCCAAGATTTCAGCGTCTCCCGCAACGCCTACTTCGAGCCGTACAAAACCTCCGTCCGGGGCTTCTTTTACATGCGGATCGGAGAGGATAAGAACTTCAACCCGGTACCCCGCCAACCTCGATACATCCCGAATGTCGACCCGCCCGGATTCAAGGTGTTCCTCACCACAATGTCCCCGGTCCACCCGGATTGGAAAACGCTCGGAGGTGACCCCTGGGACAACAAGGACTGGTCCAAGTACAAGGAGCCCGGCGAGCCGACAAACCCCAACGCTTGGGGCGGACACTCTGACGCGGCGGACTGGGATCGACATGCAGGTCATATCTCCATGATCTGGGATTTGCTCCTACCGTACGTACTGAGCAACGGGAGGCTAAGCGAGGACAATCTCGGTATCCGCGAAAGCGGAAACGGCATCCCGGATCTGATCGACGAAGCCCAGAACGAAGTTGACTTCTGGCTTCGACTCCGAGACACAAAGGGCGGCTACAGCTTCGGACTGAACAATGCCACCCCCGATGACAAATCGATGTTCCAAGCCGCAGCCCATCCCTATATGGCCTGGGCGAATGCCGCCAACTCCGCTATGCTTGCTGACTGCTTCCGAATCGCCAAGAAGCCGGATCTCGCGGCCAAGTACCGCGACAAAGCCATCGAAGCCTGGAAAGTCGCCAACGAGCAAGAACTGGACTTCAAACACGGAATCGGGAACGGAGCTATTCGAAGCCGCGACCTGAAGATGATGGCGGCGGCGTTCCTCTACAACGTGACTGGGGACCGGAAGTACGAAGACGTGATGGCGGGGGAGAGCGTCATCAAGAATGCGACGTCCCTGACGGAGGAGGTCGACAAGTACAACCAGTTGTGGGGCACGGCGGCCTATCTGATGTGCGACAAGTTCAAATTGCGCCCGATTCACCACGCACAGCTGCTGGCCAATATGAAAACATCGTTAAGCGCCGAGGCCATCGCCAAGCATGTCCTCCCCTCAACCACCCGGCCCTCGCGGAGAAGCGGCGATGAATCCTACGGCTGGTTCCAGAGTACTCAGGAGGTCCAGCGTCTTTGCGTTGCCCATGCAATCTCGACGCCCGCTGACCAAGTGAAAATGATTCAAGCCCTGGTCTTGGAAGCGGACTGGGGCTTGGGCCGAAACCCGCTCAATGCCACGCAGATGACCGGCATCGGAGCGCGGTCTCCGCAAGACATCTACACGTCAGGCCGCTATGATGGTTCTCCAGGAGTCCACCCCGGCCACACACCCTACATGAACGCCGATGCCTGGATGAAGGACTTCTTTATGGGCGACCCGCAATGGATGGCAAGCAAGGGCTATCCCGCTTGGAAGGATTGGCCCCACGGGGAGGCTCTATGGAGGGCCCGATATTGCTTTGCCAACAACGAGTTCACCCCGCAACAGTCTATGCGGGGCAAGATGTGCCTGTTGGCGTATCTGTATTCGATCAGACGCAATCCGTAGCCGTAGGTCTTCAGCCTGCGTAAGTGGTGATCGCGCAGGCTAAAGTCCTGCGGCTACGGGTTGATTCGCGCTACTGAACTTCCCACTCCAAGATGCCGCTGGAGAACTCCTTCTTCAGCTTGGCAACCAACCGAATCTCCGTTCCGCCGACCGGCTTGAACTTGACCTCCGACCAACCATCCTTCTTCGTTGTGTAAGAGTCGATCGCCTCAACATCCTGCCACGTCCCGCCTACCTTCACCTGGATCTTCCAGGATTCTGGGACACGACATTGACCTCGACCCGTGTCATCGAAGAAGTAGACGCGGCAGGATTGGAACGTTCGGTTCGCTTCAAATGTGTACTGAACCCACTCCTCGGTTCCCTTGTGATCCCACCACGTAAAGCGGGGAACGTCCTGATCGTCGGAGGAATTTGGAATGAGCCCATCGCTAAGTGCCGCCTCGCTATCAAAAAAGTTTCGGTGCGACCAGGAAGTTGGAAGGGCCCTCCGGGCCGTCCGGGGCTTAACCCACTTCGTTGCCTTGGGATCACTCGAGACGGTCGGGAACACCGTGACCCTCAAACGAGCAGCGCCCATTGGGACCAGCTCAACCCTTTGCAGAGGTTGCTTCGTGAAGACCGGAGAGGCTTGCAGGGGCGCGGCGAGACCGTACATGTCGGTGGTCCACTCGGGGATGACGCGACCTTGGGTTTCCAAAGTGATGGGAACGTTCTCCAGCGTCCAAGGCTGGGCGCCCTTCTTGAACGGCTTCCTCTTGACCGTGAATTGATTGCTTTCGGGTAGGCCGATATTCCAAGCCGACTTGGGATAAATCTCGAAGGCGTCCCAACCGTTCGGGCGGGCGAGTTTTTTGGTCTCCTCGTCGATCTTCAGGGAGTAGACGAGTGGACCGTGGTAGATGCTTTGCGCGCCCTTCTGGCGGTCGCTCCAACCGAGAGTACGTACGTTCATGGGCAGAGTCATCTCAACCACATCGCCCTTTTTCCACTCTCGGTCTAGGAGCGCCATAATGGTCGCCTTGCCCTTGAGCGCAGGCTTTTTGTTAATCGTGATCGTCGCTCGGTCGGCCCATGATGGAATTCTTAGGATCAAGGGGAACTTGGCGGGCTCCTCAGGATCGATCCTGAATCGGACCGTCTCTTCAAACGGGTAGTTGGTGTCCACTACAACCTTAACCTTGGTGCCTCCCGCGACCACCGCATCCACACTCGCCGGGGCAGGTACGACGCACACCAGTCCGTCGCCTTTTGTGGCCAGCCAGAGGTTCTCCACGAATCCGGGCCATGCCATGCCGACATTGTGTTGGCAGCAGCGATGGTCATTGGGATCCATCAGGAACATAGGGCCGCCGTTTTCTATCCCGGGGCTTTTGCTTGGTGCGTCGCTGACCGCCATGTTCGCGCAGGTGAGGTATCGCAGCGCCTTAAGGTCCGCGGTCATGGTCGCAGGAAGCCAGTTGTAAGCGATGTCTTCCAGCCGATCCGCCCACTTTGTGTCGGCGGTGTACTCGAAAAGCATCGAGTGGGAGCGCATCATCTCAGCAACGGAGCAAGCCTCGGTACCTTGCCTAGGGTCGCCCTTGCCCGGTCTGGCATTCTCGTCGGCCGCGTACATCCCGCCGGGCCACCGTCCATACTGGTCGAAGTACAGTTGGTAGGTTCGCTCAGTGGCATCGAGCTCCTTCTTCTGTTTGTGAAAGAGGAAGTAGGTTGCGGGCTCGCGAAAACCCTGAGCGAAGTTCACGCCATGCCGGTTAGCGATGCCCCCTTCCCAGTTGTTGCTCGCCTTGTGCAGCCGGTCTGCCAGGCCCAGAATCTTCTTTTCCCCAGTCCGGTTGAAGAGCCAAACAAGGATCGCGAGTTGGTCGCCGACGCGTTGATAATGCCAATAGTGGCGCGGATCAATCAGTTTTTCCTTGGGCAGCGCGATCAGGTAGTCGACGTAGCGGGTCAGCAGCTTGATGACGCGGTCGTCGCCGGTCGCCTCATAGTAGGTCCGCAGAACATCCTGCGCAAGCATGTTCGGCCAGAGGTCGGGAGTGCCAAGCGGTCCGGTGCGGTTCGACTCGGGGCCAAACCAACCATCCGGTTTCTGGCTCTTGAGGATGCCCTCAATCCAAGCCTTGCACTCGGCGATCATTTTAACGTCGCCCGTTACATAGGCAAGCGAAACCTGTCCGCGCAGCCAGTAAGGCAATTCCTCCCAACCGGCGCGAACCGCAGTTCCGTTGCCCATCCAGGCGTTGTTCTCGATGTCCAGGAACTTGCTGACCTTTGCAAGTTGGCCCGAAAACCCGGATCGCTGCAGGTCCAACTGAACCTTCAGCCAACCCTCACCACGGATCGCCCCTGGAGGCAGCTTCTGGAATGGCGTGGGATACAGGGGGATGCGCTGGTTGACATAGTGCGAATTCGGACGGGTGATGGTGATGTCGTCGATGAATTCGATTCGGTCAGCTGAGGAATTCATTGCAAGTGTGGCGATGAGCGCGAAGGTCACTCGTCAATTATCCCCGCCTAGGCGCGTCGCTTGGATGGCGATTGCGTGGTTTTGTAAGCCTCTTTGACTAACTCTGCCAAATCCTCCCAATCCACTTCCCTATCCAGAAAGACGCCAACCCAACCCCGTCCGCCAACGTAAGGCGGCCGGAAGAATCGATCAGGCTCGTGCTGCACCAACGCCTCTTGCGCTCCCGGCGCCGCTGCCATCCAAACCGCCAGCCGCTCGCCGTGGTGCTCGCCAACGTACATCACAAAGGATTTACCTTTCAGATGAAAGAAAGTCGGCGCGCCATGGCTTAAGCGCTCCTCGACTGATGGCAACTCCATGCATATTGGACGAATTTGATCTATGGGTTCCACAGCAAGAACCAGTATTGCCTAGGCTAGGGTGTTGTGATGGCGACTTTCGGTCTCTTAGAGATTTTCGCCAGGAACATCCCAAAGGGAATCAGCCAAATCACGTCGTTTGCCAAATTGATCCAGCCAAACCTCCAAGGCAATTCGCCCTTGGACGCGGACATGAGGAACCCAATCGGTCCAAATAGCTTCCCCAGGAATCCGATCCACGCAAACACCCCATATCGGACCGGATCGCGAGCAATCAACCAATAACCGATGGCATAGACGCCTACCATCATCCCAATGCACTGCCACAAGGACGGATAGTTAGGACGGGCCATTCCCATCAGGTCGAAGACTAGATTTGGGATGGCGACCATAACTATGCCCCAGATCGCGTTGTAGGCCGCCGCCGCATAGAACACCCACCGATAGAACCGAAACTCGTCCACGAACCGATTATGCCCATACTAACCAGTGGCTCCCGAGAACCCATACCAAACCTTGATCGGCGCGGCTTGGGAGGGCTTGCCCGCAGGTTTGCGGCTCTCGCACCAAGTTCCCTTGCGGGCCATTGGGAACCTAAACGTCTTCCGGGCGACTCGCGGTTTGGCGGGCATCATGTCTCGACTCCTCCTCCTTCCCCCAGCGGGAGAGAACGTTCGGGTTAGCCTAGTGATCGAGCAAACCGATCATGGCATCCAATGGAATCGGACTTTTGGAAAGGAGAAGGTAGACACGCGACACACCTTCCAAAGGGGATTCTTCTTCGAACACATGGGGCCATTCGCCTTGCAATTCAGGCTCGAAGTCCTCCAAGACAGCATCCTCATTCAGCAGTTAGGAATTACCGCCTTTGGCCTGCCTCTTCCTCGATGGATCGGCCCCAGAGTCACCGGGAAGGTTACTCCCGGCCTCGATGAGGCGCGCTGGCATATCGACGTCCAGATTCGCCACGACTGGTTCGGCGATGTTTGCCGCTACCATGGCATCATGAGGGCGGAATGAACGCGGCGATCTGGGTGCTGATGGTGCAGGCGAGTCTTGGCGCGTTCGATACCCTGTACTACCACGAATACAAGCTCAAGTTGGCCCACGGAGATCACTCCAAAGTCGAACTCAGGCTCCATGCAACCCGCGATTTCCTTTATTCCATGATCATCGGTTCCCTTGCATGGGGAACCTGGCACGGGTGGTCTGTGTATATTCTTGCCGCTTCCCTTTTGGCTGAAATCGGGATCACGCTTTGGGACTTTGTCGAGGAAGATCGAGTGCGCAAACTCCCGCCCGGCGAGCGGATCATGCACTCGATCATGGGAATCGTCTATGGAGCCTTCCTCGCCCTTCTGATCCCAGAGATGCTGAAGTGGGCCGAGCTTCCCTTGGGATTTGGGCCCAAATCGCACGGCTTCCCGAGCTGGGTCTTGACCGTGATCGCAATCGGTGTGGGATTGAGCGGGATTCGGGACTTGGCTGCGACCTTTGGTATCCGCGAAAGGACCAGCCACTGAACGATTGCCGCTTCCCTGCGTCTTGACGGGCCATGGTCGCTCAAGTTCTTGCTTCAATCCTCTTGTCCCAAGGCATGCCCACCCCGGCTCAGATAAAGTCTGCATCGGAATACAACGCATCGGTGCGAGGAATCAGCTTCCTCATCATCCAGCGCGGAAAGACTCTGGCCGAGGAGTATCCAAACGGAGGCAGTGCCACCAACGCAACCGAACTCGCCAGCGGTACCAAAAGCTTCACGGGGGTGATGGCTCTCTGCGCTCAAGAGGATGGACTCCTGACTCTGGACGAGAAGGCGAGCAAGACTCTGCCCGAGTGGCGCGGCGACACGCGCAAGGACATAACTATCCGCGACCTGCTCACCCTCTCCTCTGGCATCCCGGGTAACAAGGGAACCAGGATGGGGCAGAGAGTTCCCAGCTACAAAGATGCCATCACGACCGAAGCCGTTCAGACGCCGGGGCGGAAGTTTCAGTACGGACCCACGCCGTTCATGTGTTTCGGGGAGATCCTGAGGCGCAAGTTGGAGCCCCGCAAGGAATCCGTCTTGAGTTACATTGAGAGAAGGATTTTGAATCCGATTGGAGCCAAGCATGGAAACTGGCGCAAGGACTCCGACGGCAATCCTCACCTGCCCAGCGGCGCTTTTTTCAGCGCCCGTGAGTGGTCCAAGTTCGGAGAGATGATCCTGAACGACGGCAAGGGAGTCCTCAAGCCTGGCCAGACCAAGGCGCTTTTTGAAGCGACCAAAGCCAACCCATCTTATGGACTGTCCTGGTGGTTGCCAGCGGAAGGCGGAGTGCGGCCGGATGGTTTCCGAAAGTGGAACTTCAACAAAAATCTCCCCCGGGACATCCATATTGCCGCTGGCGCGGGTGGCCAAAGGCTTTACGTGATACCTTCCGTTGGGTTGGTTGTTGTCCGCCAGGCGAAGATCAAACTTCAAGACGACTTTGACGATTCCACCTTTTTGTCAAAGTTGCTATTGGGATAGACTCGACAAATGCTTTCGGCTATTGTCGCACTTGCGGTTCTTTCCCACTCCCTAAACGCCACTCCCTTGTTCAATGGCAAGGACCTGGCCGGGTGGCATATGGACGTTCCCGCCTTGGACAAGGATCTCAACGGGGCAAAGCCGTTCGTCGTTCGGAATGGCATGTTGGTAAGCCTGGGAAGTCCCGGCGGCCACCTGATCACCGACAAGTCTTATGAAAACTACAAGCTGGAAATCGAGTACCGCTTCTCGGCCAAACCCGGCAACTGCGGCGTTCTCGTTCACGCTTCCAAGCCTCGACGCCTTTATGAAATGTTTCCCCAGTCGATGGAAGTTCAAATGCAGTCTGGAGACGCTGGAGACTTCTGGTGCATCGGCGAAGACATTGAAGTACCAGACATGGTGGCCCGCCGAGGTCCGCAAGACCGTTGGGGCGTCGATGGCGACAAGGCGCGCCGCATAAAAAACCTCACCGACAAGTCCGAGAACCCGGTTGGAGATTGGAATCGGATGGTGATCGAGTGCAAAGGCGATCAAATTCGAGTCTGGGTGAATGGTGATCTCGTCAACCACGGCCGCAAAGCGACCGCCACCAAAGGCCAAATCGCGATTCAGGCTGAAGGCTCGGAAGTTGAGTTCCGAAAAGTAGAGTTAACTCCTCTAAAGTGAAGTCAGGTTGAGTCATTTATGCCTTCGGTTGTTCTGTTACCATCCGACTCCTTTACTTTATCGGTCGGTGACAACACCGACC
>JACMJO010000220.1 GCA_014380605.1 Fimbriimonadaceae bacterium
GGGCTTTCTTATCCGTAAGTGAAAGTCTATTGTACCTTCTGGAACCTGGAGTGAGGATAAAACCTCACTACGAAGAGAATTGGAAACGAGCTAACCACGGTTGGCGCAGTATTAACGCTTTGGATTTATGCAAGGCAATTATAGGTTCTGCTGCAACCTCAGCTCAAGGTGTCGCCGCACATCGGACCACTCTGTTGCTAATATGCTGTAGATCACCGTGTCTCGAACTGAGCCGTCGGACCGTGGCCAGTGATGCCGGATGACTCCGTCCTTTTTCGCGCCGATTCTTTCGATGGCCCGTTGGGAAGCGAAGTTGAAATTGTCAGTGCGTAATCCAACCACTTTGCATCCAAGTGTGTCAAACGCGTGTTCGAGCAACAAGAGTTTGCAGGCCGTGTTGATGTGACTGCGTTGCCATGACTTCGCATACCACGTGTAGCCGATCTCTACCCGATCGATTGCGGTAGCGATGTCGTGGTAACGCGTTGTGCCAATCACCTGACCTGTCTCAAGTTCGCGCACAACCCACGGAAGCATGTGCCCAGCCTCTTGACCGGCTAAGGCGGTTGAAATGTAGGCGGCGGTCTTACCTGGTTCAGGCACGGAGGTGAACCAGAGTGTCCACAATTCGCCGTCCGCAGCAACCGATGCCAAGGTGCTTTCATGTTCAGTGGCCATAGGTTCCAGGCGAACTCCGTGCCCTTCCAAAGTGATGGGTGTGGGATAGATCACCGCCTGAGTCTACTTTTTCGATGGGGAACCGTTCTCTGATCCCCTTCATCTGATCTCGACTGTGCGGATGTGTAGCCGTTTTTCCTGAATGGTTCGTTTAACAAAGGGCGGCTTAGAAGCCGATCAAGAGGACACAGATATGACAATCAAGAACTCGCTTGGAAAAATCGCTATCGGTTCGATTGCGGCCGCTTTGCTTTACGGCTGTACAGTGGTCGACAAGGAGCCCGACACGACCATCGTTAACCCACCCGACACAACGATCGTAAAGCCACCCGACAACAACGTAATCGTGACTCCGCCTTCGACTGGCGGTGGCGTCTCAACTACCACTGGTTAAACGCTTGATCTTAGAGCCCTGGCCTCGGCCAGGGCTCTTGCTTTTGCATGGGCGCAAACGCACAGGTAATCTGAGTATCAAGAAGACGAGGGAGTCTAACTATGGCCGATCAAATCACTCGACGCTCATTGCTCACTGCGGCTGGCGCTATCGCGATAGTTCCGGCAACCGCCTTGGCCCAAGAACCAGCCAAGGCAGGTCCGACCGAGAGCCTCTTCATCCGCGACTACCCAGAGCCTGACTTCAAACCATCCTGGAAGAAGCCTCAGATCAACCGGGCGATGGTTACTGACTTCGTGATCTATGCTCATTCCAACCTGGATATGACCAAGAAGCTCCTCGATAAGGAGCCCATGCTCATCAATGCGATCATGGACTGGGGAGCTGGCGATTGGGAGTCCGCCCTTGGCGGTGCATCCCACATGGGTCGAAGGGACATCGTGGAGTTCTTGCTGGAAAAGGGCGCCCGCATCGATATCTTCTGCGCGGCGATGATGGGACAGTTGGATGCCGTCAAGTCATTTCTGACGCTTCAACCCAAGCTCATCGACTCCCGTGGCCCTCATGGCTTTTCTCTGCATTTCCATGGCCAGCTTGCGGGCAAGGACGCCGACAAGATGGTTGCCTATCTGCAATCGGTGAAGAAGATCGAGCTGAAGCCGAATCCGTTCGTTAAACCTCCGCCTCCCCTTTGAGGCATCTTTCTGACATACTGTTGTGTCCCTAACAGCAGGAGTCGAACAATGGAGTTTCTGTCTGCGCTTTGGATGCCGATCCTTGTATCTGCGGTCCTGGTATGGATCGCTAGCTTCCTCTGCCACATGGTGCTTCCGCACCATAAGTCTGAGTTCAAAGAACTGCCGGACGAGGACAAGTTTAATGTTGGCCTAGAGGGCACGCCGCCGGGGCTTTACATGTTCCAGTGGTGCAACCCTGCCCAAATGAACGATCCCGATAAAAAGGCACGAATCGCCAAGGGTCCGAACGGGGTCTTAGCGATCTGGCCCGGGCCCGTGAAAATGGGCGAGAACTTGATTCTGACGCTCTTGTTCTACATCGTGGTCGGAGTCTTTGTGGGCTACATCGGATGGCACTCCATCGATCCGGGATCAACCTATTTGGAGCGATTCCGAATCTGCGGAGCGGTGGCATTTGCCGCGCATGGTCTCGGATGGATGTCCTTCTTTATCTGGTTCAAGTTCGGAAAGTTCTGGCCAAATCTGTTCGATAGCATTGTCTATGCATTGATAACGGCGGGCACTTTCGCCTGGCTCTGGCCAAAAACGTAATCTCGAAGCAGGGTCAAAGTCTGGCCCCCTAACCAAGGTTAGGGGCCCGATTTGCTGTTGGTTTGTTACAATCAGGCCACGCTTAGGAGAGAGCAAATGCCAGACGATTACGAGAGAAGAAGAGAGTTTAACGACCGCCAGGATCGCGACTATCAGAATTTTAGAAGCGACCTTGAGTACGACCGTCAAGTTAGAATCGCGGATTCGGATCGGGGATGGATCGCGCATCGCCAGGGAGACACCTTGGGCGCGATCGCTGGTTTTGCGGGCGTTGATGCCGCACTTGCCTACGCCAGGTCGATGGATGCCTCCGAAGAGGCAAGCCGCCTCGGTTACGCTCTCGACTGGGTGGAGCTCTTCGAAGGCCCCCACAATTGCCCGATCCCCGGGACGATCGACTTCACCTCGATCTTTGAGCGTGCCCACACAAGGTTCATTTACGTTCTTCCCACAATTCGGAACCCGTATGACTTCATTAAGACTTTTGTGACCGTCACCGCCAAGATTCGGACGGGTAGCGAGGAACCGTTTTCATCCTACGATAATCCGTTTCCAGTCTACGAAAACACAAAGAACTTCAGACCGTCGTTCTTCTATGGCTGGCATGAGCCCGGCAATTGGGAAACAGGCGAGTACACGGTCGAGTTCTTTGTCAATGGTGAAAGCATCGGCGAACGCATGTTTTTAATGACCGAATACTAGCTTGGAAGCTTGAACTTCTGCCGAAGCTCAGCCATTGCGGCGTCCTTATCCGGCCCAGGCTCAACGAAGCGAAGGAAGAACTGGCGATGTGCCATGCTATGCGGCGAATCCATCTTTCCGTGCATGAAGAAAAGCGTTGCCACAACGCTGTAGGCATCTGCGCCGACGGTTTTGGTCAGGCACTCCACGAGTCCCTTGATGATCTTCGGAGTTGGGCAGTTTGCCGCCGCGTCGATCGCTTTTGATCGTCCGGCATCGGATTGAAGTCCTGCCAGAATAGCGGCTTCTCGATCCTCATCGCTGGGCGGCGGACCGTAACTTTGAGCGCGCACTCGCAACTCTCGATCCTTAGACTTTCGAGTAGCGAGGATGGCCGCCGTTGCACCAGGTGTGCCCAATCGATCAAGAGCTTCGAGGTCGCGCCAATCTGATACGCCCTTTGCGATCAACTTGGATTCGATGGCACTTTTCTGCTCATCCGTCATCGCATCGATGAGATGGACGTCGTAGCCGATGCCATCGTGCCACTTCTCATGATCCATGACCATGCTCGAAAGGAATTCCGCCATCGGATCATCTAGGGCCATCGAGTCCGATTATGAGGCACGGCAGGCCTACAAGACCTGCCGTAGTGGCAACTATTTTAGAATCGGACGCAGGACGAGCCAGCCGCTCTCCTGCGAGATCATGTATCCGCTGGCATCGGCCACGAACTTGATAGGAACGTAGATTCGGTTCTTCCGAATCAGGGGCGCTTCGTCCATCTTCATCGGCTTGTCGTTGACCATGGCGTCTCGACTGTTAAGAACCAGGTCGAATCGCTTACTTTTGTTCCACACGGAAATGGTTCTTGTGTCGGGCGACCACCGCATCGTCCCTTCCATTGCCGAAACCATTGATCGTATGGGCACCATCGTGATCCCGTTGACCTTGATTGGCATCGCGTCGAATGTCACAACCTCGTTTCCCACTTTGATCTTGGGATCTTGGGCAAAGCCGGTAGCGGCAACCGCCAAAACTCCAATTGCTAGTGTAATAAATTTCATGTCGCGTCTCCTTTTCCCTACTTGACGCAGGCTTACAGATCTGTGGCGAACGGGACCTATTCAAGGAGGTCGGAGAGGAGAAGGGTGTTCAGCACGCAAAGAGAACTGACGATCATCATTCGCTCGCCTACGCCAAAGCTGAAAACACACCCGATTGCACCCGCCGTCGCGGCGATTGCAAAGAACAGAAGACGGCCGTCAAGGAGGCTAGCCCAAAGACCCCAGATCCAAGCTAGGATTGCGGTGGCCAGAAACACAAAGACCGCCAAGTGGTTCATGGAAGCGGGGTCGGTCGAAGCAAGCGCCCACAAACCAGTACCGACCAGGACGCAAAAGAAGCCGCTGGCATATCTCCTCGCGCGGATGAGGGTTGGAAGGGCCGACATCACCGTGCATCCCATCAGGATGAACATCGCCCAAGCCAGTCTCTCCCCGCGCGCGATCTGGAGGCTGATCGCCTCGAAGTAGCTGGTTCTGGGAGGCATGAGGGTGACGACGATGCAAATGATCGAGCTGAGGGCTACGACCAGATTTCGCCGTTGTCGCCGAAGCTGATACTTTGGATCACGCCAATAGGGAGACCGAGGCGGATTTACAACCTGAAAATCTACCTTGGAATCCATAACTGGAAATATCTTACAATGATCCAGGCGTGACCTTAGCAAACCGAGTGGCTGCTTCCTCCAGCGATTTCTTTAAAGTCGCTTCAGAAAACCAGTTGCCTCGCAACATGACGCCCGACCTGTGTTCGGTGTTACCGATCTTGTCCAGGGGGTTCGCGTCGAGTAACACAAGATCGGCTCGATTGCCCTTCTTAATGGTGCCAAACGGTCCGCCGAGGAACTCCGCCGGAACTCGGGTTGCCGCCTCCAGGGCCTGAAATGGAGTCAATCCGGCCTCTACGAGGCATCTCAACTCACGATGAAGCGAGAAACCATAGACCATGAACCAATCGGGCGAGTCCGATCCCGCCATAATCTTGCCCCCGGCCCTGTGGATCTCCTTCACCATCAGGTTCCGAGCCTGGATGAACCGCTTTCTCCGCACCTCTGAGGGCGGAGATGCCCAGATTCGCTTGCCCGCGGAGAACCAGGGTTTGCGCATGTATTCGGGAACGAACGGGAAGTCTGGATACGCCTTGATCTCCTCATCGCTCGCCCCAACCCCAAAGGTGACCTTCCAAAAGTTGAGCGTGGGGGTTGAGTAGGTGCCGGATTTGGCGGTGGTTTCGGCCAGCTTCCGAATCTTGGCGTCGTCAATGTAGTCGATACTCTCCCAATTCTCGGGCCGGAAGATTCCACCACCAGAGATCGATCGCTTCATCGGAGCACCATCTTTCAAAACCGACTCCAAATAGGCATCCAGATGCTCCACATGTTGACCTGCCGCAAGCGCCTTCTCGGCCCCAACTGACACATCGACATGGCCGATGACCCGAATGCCTTGCTTCCTCGCTTCATCGATCGTCGCGTCATAGACCTCGGGAGTGATGAAGTCGGTGAGTTTGATGAAGTCGTAGCCCGCAAGCTTGCTCTTTTGGACGGCCGCTCGCGCCTGTTCTGCATTGGTGGTGTGGAATCCATTTGGCCGATTCCTTCCCACGAGTTGAGGACTGGCGACAAACAACTTTGGCCCGATCATGTCGCCCTTGTCGATTTTGGCGCGATGATCGAGAAGCTCCGGGGTTCCGCACATCATCCGAACCGATGTCACGCCATTGGCGACCATGACCATGAACTCGTCGCCCGCCATCGAATCTGGCATCTCTTCATCTGAGTACAGGTGCACATGCATGTCCGACAAGCCCGGAATGAGGAACTTGCCCTTGCCGTCGATCTTCTGCGCGTCTGCCGGGACCTTCACTTTGCCCGAGTCACCGATCTCCGCTATCAGGCCGTCGCGAACCAGCACCGTCTGGCGTCGCAACACCCGTTCCCGGTCCATCGGGATGACATCGACTTCCACAAAAGCCGTAACAGACGCCTGGGTGAAAAGAGAAGCGGCAACCAAACTCGCGAGCATGCAGGAAATACGGATGATATCGATATTACGTTCCTGCTTAAGCCGAGTCTTTGTGATCGATAACCCGTTCGATTCGCCGATCCGGCACCAACCATATGATCGCGACCGCAACGTAGATTAGGCCAGACAAAACCGGCATCACGAAGGCTAGTGGGATCGCTGATACGTAGCAGAGAAGCGAAATCCATCCTTTGGCGTCTCGACCAATGGCCTTAGCAAGCGCCGACTCGGGCCCGTGGGAACGGATCAGGACTTGAACCATGATCGTGTAGCTGATTGCCGCTCCCAGCAGAACGACTCCGTACAGGGCAGTCGGAGCCTTGTCAAAGTGGTTCTCTCCCATCCACCCAGACACAAATGGCACCAGAGAGAGCCAGAAGAGCAGATGGAGATTGGCCCACAGGACTCCGCCGCGAACGTGCTTCACCGCTTGGAACAGATGGTGATGGTTGTTCCAATAAATTCCGAGGTAGACGAAGCTCAGGACGTAGCTGAGAAGAACTGGGAATAGGGGTCTTAAGGCATCCCAGTTGGGATTGTGGGGCACCTTCAACTCCAACACCATAATCGTCAGGATGATGGCGATTACGGCATCGCTGAAAGCTTCCAGTCGTCCCTTTGTCATGAATGGTTACAGATACCAGAAGACACTGCGGTGAAGATAGATAGCGTCACTTGAAAGTGTGACCAACCCGCTCGTTGGCAAACACTTCCTTTATCCTCTCATCTGAATTCTCTCGTAAAACGAGGTCGTCCCAGGCCATAAAGTAGGACCAGGGCTGGGAGACTAACTGCGCATCCGTGGGCATAACGGAGAACTCGGACAGCGCAATTGGCCTCCCTTCCGCAATCGCAACCATCCGGTCGTACCACTCCTGCGGATACACCTCGTCTCGGCCCTCAAGCGGATAGATATCCGTGCCAAGTAGGTCGACGGTTTCGTGCCCAGGATAGAACTCCTCCACCCCTGGCCAGGGTCGATCGCAGTTCCAAGCCCACAGAAGGTTGTTCAGTCCGAACTCATTTGTGAAAAGCTCATAGGTCTGGTTCCAAAGCGCCTTGAAACAGGAAACATCTCCGCCCCACCAGAACCAGTCGCCGTTCATCTCATGATAAGGGCGAAAGATGATTGGGATAGATTCCGATTGCAGGACTTGGAAAGCAACGGCCAACCTTGAAACATGGTCGCGCCAAACTCCGTGCATCGCACTCGTTGGGGCCAAAACGTCGAGCCACTCTGAATCGCTTAGATTGGCGATGACGCCGCCTTGAAAGTCGCACGGTTCGCCGACTGTCGGGCTGGCCTGGTGGTAGGTCATCACGATGATACGCCCCGCGTCGTGATGGCGTCGAATCTCATCCAGCAGGCGTGGACGGTACTTGACGTTGTCGATGTCGTTCCGCTCGTCCGAAAACCCCCATTCCCCGCCCCAAACCAAGGGATAGTGTCCACAGATCTCGGCAACCTTGTCCGATACCTCGGACATGTGCCACATCTGGTTGTGCTGGCCTGATAAAGTGCAAACCCCTTTAACTTTGTAGAGCGAGGCGAGCAGTTGCTTAGCCTCGACGGTCGCAGCTGGGTTCGCGGAGTGGAACATCGGTGGCCTACTTTTTAACCAAATCCACGCGGCCGACACCAAAACTCGCTTGTCGATAGGCGGTTTGGATTCGCTTTCCATCTGAACTTAGAGTGAGTTCGGGGACCTTCTGAGCTGCGTTGTCCATAACTACTCTAATGGATCGTCCCTTTATTGACCAGCGACCCTTCAACCCCTCCATCTGGGTTCCCCTGAAGACGAGGAAGGAGGAGTCCTTGTTAAACATAACGGTCATTGGAGCAATCAGCGTCGCCATTTGTCCCTTCATCTGATTAATCGCTGCCTGAGCCTTCTTGGGCTCTTTCTTGAACTTTGCCTTGCTCTCGGCGGACAGCTCGACGCGAATAGATTTTGTGTCGTACTTCCAAGTCCCAACAACCTTGGACTCCAATTGGAGCCCAGCGAACGACAGGGTTGCCGAGAAGAAGCAGACGCAAAAGAGTAGATGGAGTCTCAAAGCCATGCCCTATTATCTCCCGGGTGGCCGCTAGAAGGCAAAGACCACCTTGAAGCTAACGCGAGAGGTCCATTTATCTGTATTGGGGTCGCCGACGATGACGTAGTATTCGATGCCGCTTCCTCCGCCATGTCGATAGGCGAGATAGGCATTGGTATCGCCGTTGCGGTTCACAAATCGACCCGAAAGGGAATCTAACGGCCCGAACTCGTAGCTGACCGTGCCGATCGTCAATCGATCCTCTCCGTCGAGGCTAAACAGGGACCAGTCCAATCCAATATCCAGTCCGGGTAATACCCGATAGGAAGCACCGGCAGAAGTAAAACTGCTCTTCCTTCCTCCGCGGGTTCCGAACGAGTGGGAAAGGGAGAACCGCTTAAAGCGGTTGCTCTCGTTGAACGTCACGAAAAGGCCCTGAATGTCGTCGGCTTTCCCAAAGAAAGTGAATCTGGAGACATGCGCACCAAACTCGATATCGGATCGAGTCGTGAGGTTCATACTCGCCTCGATCCCTTTCTGTTGTTGATCTGCGTCGTACTCCTCATAGTAGTTGGCGAAGATATCTGCGCCAAAGCTCTTGAATCCGCCAGTGCGATAATCCTGGTTATGCTCGAGGAAGAAATAGGCGCCACGACGGTCTGTCCAAGGAACGTACGCCAATGGCGAGCCGAAGTCTGGCGGTATCCACTGATACTTGACAAGTCCGAACCAGTGCGGCACCTCATAGGAGATGCTGGCATCGCCCGCCGTTGGGCTTCCGCCTGATCCTTGCTGTGAAGTGGCGAGGTTGAGGCTCAACCCGTAGTTTCCTTTCCCAAATCCCCCAGAGAACCCGAAGGCCCGGCTGGATTTGCCCACCTTGTCCAGTCCCGTGTACCAAGCGTTGGCCCATTTCCTCGGGCCAAAGTTCTGGTTGATTCTGACAACGCTGGCCGTCTGCTTTCCACTTTCGACGGCGGCCAACGCGCCGATTCCCAATGATGGTGATAGCTGGCCAAAGGCCTTTGCTCCCCAATCGATACTTTCAATTCGTTGGGAATAGAACATCTGGCCAAATCCAAAAGGCCAGCCTCCCACGTTAAAGAAGTCGCCACCTTCATTGAAGAAGGGTCGAGACTCTTCCAAGTAACGCTCGGTTCGGGTGAACTCGATTCCCGCGATCTGACTCTCGATGTTCTTGAAATCAGGATTGATCGAAAGCAGACCGGTCATCTGGTTGGTAAAGGCGTAGCGGACATCGAGCCCCGATCTAAGCCCAAATCTTCCCCGATCGAGCTCGGGCGCAGTATAGGCCAAGAACTTGGGTCGGGCTCTTTGGGAAGATTTTGGCGGGTTTACTTCAGTCCAGATTCCGCTTAGTTCCGGCTTTTCCTGCGGGGTGGTGTCGGCCCATTTGGATTCGATGTTCGTCCTCGCCTGAAAACGCTCGAAATTGATGTCCATCGACCTCTTTTCGCCACCGGGATAGTTGAGCATCTTCCAAGGGATGCAAAATTCGGCGCACCATCCATCTTCGACCCTTCGAACCGAACTGGTCCATTCGCCGCGCCATTCACGTTTTGCCGCACGTCCGCCGCTGATTTGATCGTTCTGCGTGTTGAGCGGATTGACGCTGAAGGAACTCCGGCCATCCCAAGTGCGGGTGCCTTGGGGATTGATAACAAGGGCCAGAACGTCCTCGCCATCGAAGTCCGAACCTGGCTTGATCTCCCGCCCGATGATCCCTTCAGGTTTCGAATCGTGAGCGTAGAAAGCGACATAGATCGCCTTGTCGTCGTATGCGAGCCAAACCTCGGTGTCGTCGATCAGAGGCTTTCCAGTGACCGAATCTACGAAACCTTTGACTGACGTAACCGCCTTCCACTCTTCAGCTTCGATCTTGCCATCGATGATGGGCGGTGTCGCTAACTTGACTGCAGAGAGTTTGGGGATATCTGCCGCTACAGCACAGCTAAACGCAGAAAAAAGGATCGAGGCAAGTAAGAATCTCCGCAAATTGCACCCAAGTCTGAATCGCGATAGGATACCAAGCTTTCCCGCAAGATGGTTCCAATAAATGGGCAAGCAGAACTCAAAGGAAAGAATCAACAAAGACCGCTGAACCAATCGTCCCATATTTACTCACACACACGAGGAGAGAAAATGAAAACCCAAAACATCATTGCCGTGGCAATCCTATCGGGTTGCGCCCTGTTCGTCACAATTGGTTGCTCGACCGCGCTCGCGGAAGACGCTCCCTTGCAAGAGAAGCTGAACAGAACCATTTCCGTATCGGGGACCGGATCGGTTAGAGTGAAGCCTGACATCGCAACCGCCTCGTTAGGCGCGTCCAAGTCGAGTGTTAAGCTTAGCGAAGCAAAGGCGTCTTGCGATCAGACGATCAACCAAATCAAATCTTCCCTCAAGAAGTCTGGGGTGGATGATGAGGATATTCGGACCGTCCAATACCAAATATATCGCGTGAATGCGAACCCGCAGGCTGGGGTAAGAGAGTCGCAATGGAAGGTCGTCCACATGCTTCAAGTGCGGACCGAGAAACCCGACAAGATCGCAAGTATTGTCGATGCAGCTGTCAACGCAGGAGCCACGGATGTGCAGAACATCAGCTTCTCGGTGGATAGCCTTGCAAAGCACCGAACCAAGTCTAGAGAGCTCGCCATCGAGGCGGCAAAAGAGAAGGCTATGCAGCTTGCCGCTCTTCTCAAAGTAAACGTTGGTGAGGTCATCTCTGTGAGTGAAGGTGGCGACGGTTACTACCCAATGGCCCAGATGTCTGCGAACATGTCGATGGATTCGGGCGGATATGGCGGAGGCGGGAGCGGGATTTCGGGTGGCCAGATCGAAGTCGCGTCAAGCGCGCAGGTGGTATTCGCGATAAGATAGGGTCGGAGTTGAAAAAGATGGTAACGCAATCCCATTGCCGAACCGTCCTACGTTTGCGATGATCGGGATTCTAACTTGCGTGGTCCTTAGCCAGTCGGCTCAATACATGACGGCGGATGAGATCAATCGACGCCTTGAGGCGACGATCGACTATCGCACCGATCCCGTTCGCCTGCCTGTTGCCCTTGATGACATTGGGTCGAGGGTCGGCGTGAGGATTCGATGCGAGGCCGAGCTTCAGCCTGCAGTGGTGGTGGTCGGCGTACGCAACAAGCCCGCCAAAGAGATCATCCAGCACCTGATGGATGGAATCGGGGCGGGTTCGTTCATTCGAGCGGGCACTTTGCATGTCGGCATCAGAATTGCCACAGATGCGCAGACGGCAAAACAACTCGAACTTGAACGAAAAGCAATTCAATCCACCCTTGATAATAAGGTCAAAACTCTCGGCTTGTATACGCCGATCGACCCGCTCCTGGCCTCCCGGACCGTTGCACAGGCATTGACCTTAATCCAGCTAACTTCCGTCGAGGGAAGGTACTACCCATCTCGGCTTTATGAGTCGGTTGGAAAATGTCCGGTTGCTCGAGCCGTCGGCAATATCTTGGCCACGGTTGGCCCCGAGCTACTCCAGCACAATGGCGACGACGCCAAAGTGATCGATATGAGGTCTCTGAGTCCTGCGCAAGCCAAGGAGATGCTCCAGGTTCTCAGCAATTTTGAGACAGAGCAGAACGCGTGGGCTAAAGAGTTTGAGCCGATCCTCAAAC
>JACMJO010000221.1 GCA_014380605.1 Fimbriimonadaceae bacterium
GAGGCCCTGAAACCCAGACTGGCTCATCTGGCGAATGAAGGCATCATCGAGCGTGTCGGCGGGCGCGGCAGCCGGTTCAACCTGTCTCGAAGCCTTTACAGCCTAATGGGAAAACGGGGCGTCTACACAAGAGCTCGCGGCCTTGATCGCGAAACCAACAAGGCTTTATTGTTGCGCCACATTGAAGGGAACTCGGAGGATGGAAGTATCTACCAAGACTTCCAACAAGTTCTCCCAAGCTTAACCCGCCATCAGATTCAGAAGCTCTTGCAGGAGCTGAAGCATGATGGCAGGATTAGGGTGGGTGGTACACGTCGGCATGCTCGTTGGTACCACGTCGGCAGCGCTCTTTGAGCCGAAACACCACCTGCGGACTCAATGCGGATCAAGGAGGCTCAAGGAAACCTTTTCTTATCAGGTACTTCTATGAGCTATAGAAATTGAGTCATTTGAATTGGGACTGAAACATGAGCAAAGAACTGTTCGACTCTGGCGTGTGGACGGACCCGCGGGCACCAAATAGTCCTTGCTCATACCCTTAAGTCCCTGTGCTGTAGGTTTGTTCCTGTGGCGTTATCGCAGGACCATAGTCAGGACGGACGACATGGGCGCAAGACCGCCGGTTCCATGCGACTGAAGAAGACTCCTGAGAAGCGACATCGGAATTCCAAGATCCTTTCTCATCTGACCAACATCTGGTGGGCTACCGTATACTGCTTCAATCATTTTCAGTACGAGTTGAGGCTTCTCTTGCGCAATCGACTCGTCGCCCGGTTCGCGTTTCGTCGTTCTCCATCCATTTTTTGAAACCTGCTGCATAAGATATCGGTACTGATTGGGAGTCGTGATGCCGAGCTGGTGGGAACGGGCGGCCAAGAACTGGATTGATGCTCCCCATCTATGCCGAAGGGTTGCCAAGGAGGTTAGCGTTACCGGCAACGACATCTCGCGCCGCATAGCCTCTTCTGGAAGAATGAATTCTCCGACAAAGTCTTTCACCTCGCTTTCGGCTTCCTCGACCGATGTTCGCAAAGGCGTATGAAGTATCAGATGGCCGAGTTCCTCTGACATCGTGTACCGTCCGCGGTATCCGACGCTTGAACCAATGAGGCAAATCGTTGGCACATCTCGGTCCCTGCCCACCCATGCCGAAAAGGCGTCAAGCCCATCGACTTCCAGCGGCACCTTGAGGATCAAAACACCCGCGCGTTCAAGTGCGCCGGTCAGGTTCTTGATGGATGTATCGGGAGAAAGCCCTAATTGGCTCCTTGTCATCTTGGCCGCTTCAACAGGCGTCTCACCATATCGGGGCAGTGTAACTGGTATCGGGCGAAATTTTACTCGTAAGGCGCTGATCATTTCAAATAGCAACTGCGCTAGGCGGCGAGCCTTAGTTTTGTCGCGAGGGGACACTTTCGCCTTGCTGCGGTAGAGCAAAGTTCCTTCTGGAAACTCAAACGGCAATTCTGTCCTTCTGAGATAGCTCAAATCAAATCCGGTGTGCATGGCCAGCGCTTGTCCAATGCTTGCCGAGGGCTCGAA
>JACMJO010000222.1 GCA_014380605.1 Fimbriimonadaceae bacterium
CAATGTTTTCGTGATCTTCGCCTCTCAACTCATGATTGAGAAAATCTCGCAACTCGCCAGCGTTGACAAGCTTCCGTAGCCGACCTTCCTTCGCATAGCTGATCGTTGCCCTCTCCTCGCTTACGATAATGGCTAGGCAATCAAGCTGTTCCGTAACGCCTAGTCCGGCGCGATGGCGCATGTGGACGTTTTGGCTGAGTCGGTTTGAATCGCTGAGCGGCAAACGACAGGCAGCCGCGATGATCAGGTCTCCGCGGATGACGACTGCGCCATCATGCAGAGGGTTCCCTTCATAGAAGATCGAACCGAGGAGTGGCGCGCTGACTCTGGCGTTTACGACCACCCCGTTGTTCGCAATATCGTCCAATGGCGCTCCGCGCTCGATGACAATCAGGGCCCCCGTACTCTCTGAAGCCAATTCAGAGACGGCCGCAACAAGCTCTTCGATCGTTCTCGCCTCAGTCTTCAAAGCGCTCGTTGTGAATCTCGGAGCAATCTGAATCTTTCCAAGCCGAAGTCGCCCCAAACCCTCGATGGCCTGTCGGAGTTCGGGCAAGAATAGAATAACGAGGGCAACGGGCCCCAAGATCGTCGCCTTATCGAGCAACCAATTAAGGGCGATGAGTTCCAGCTTCCCGCTGACGAACAAAAGTAGGACGAAACCCACGATTCCGAGCACGATCCTCCACGCTCGCGAGCCGCGAATCAACATGAAGAGGCGGTAGAGGATGTAAGTGACGATCAGAATATCGAACGCGTTTCTAAGCGGGTCCGAGGTGAATTGAACTATGAACTGATCGAAGGCATCCTTCAACTTGTGGTTACTCGAACTTGAATTTTAGCCCTGTATGCGATGGCATCCACCCACTTACTAGGTAGAAAGTGCTCTGAATCCACGAAACTCGTAAAAAGCCATAATGATTCCTAAGCGCCCCAACGTCGCGGCAAGCAGAACTAACCATGAGCGACGAACCCATCCGCCCGTTAGACGACATACGCCACGACATCGACACGATCGACCGAGACTTAGTCGAAATCCTGAATCGCAGGGCCAGCCTTGCCAAGGAAGTAGGGAGAATAAAAGGCCGCGATCAGAAACCGTACTTCACCCCAGAGCGCGAGCGGCAGATATACAAGAGGCTCGAGCAGGAGAACCCGGGGCCCCTCCAAACTCGACAGCTCGTTGGGATTTTCAGAGAGATCATCAGCGCCGCCAGGGCGGCTGAGAAACCCTTGGTCGCTGCCTATTGGGGCCCTCCCGGCACCTTTACCCATGTCGCCTCGATCCAAACCTTCGGAACAAGCACCACCTTTGAGCCACAGGATTCCATTTCCGATGTGTTCACCTCAGTGGAGCATGGGAAAGCCGACTACGGAGTCGTGCCCGTTGAAAACTCGGTTGCCGGAGTCGTTCCGGAGACTCTGGACATGTTCCCGCAGACCAACGTTAAAATCTGCGCCGAGCTTTATGTGCCTATACAACATCATCTCGTAACCGTTGCGGAGGAGCTGTCGCAGATTGAACGGGTCTATGCCGGTCCCCAACCTTCTCAGCAATGCAAACGCTGGCTCAAGACGAATCTGCCCAAGGCGACGATTATTGAAACCGTGCCTACCGCCAAGGCGGCGGAACGGGCCCTCGTCGACCCCCAAGGGGCGGCGATCGCCAATCGACTCGGCGCGGCGACGGTCGGCATTCCCATCTTGGTGGAGAATCTTCAGGACAATCCCGGCAATCGAACCCGCTTCTTGGTCATCGGCTACAACGAACCCGCTAAGACTGGGAATGATAAAACGTCCTTGATGTTCAACCTCCGCAATCGTCCTGGCGAACTCTACCGTGCCCTCGGGGCCTTCGATACCGAAGGCGTAAATCTCATGATGATTGAATCTAGGCCTGCGCAAAGGGCAACATTTGAGTACATCTTCTACTGCGACTGTTCGGGACATCGGACGGATGTGAGTTTGCAAAAGGCGATTGAGACTCTGAAGGGCTATGCCCTGGAGACGGTGATCTTGGGCAGCTATCCATACGTTGAACCGCTCGGCGTTTAGCTGAACCAATACCTGGCTTATCGACCAGTTCTGGCAACCTGCCCCACCGGGTATCCTCTGCCCCCGGGAACCATGAGAATTTATACTTCCGAGAGCGTTAGCGAAGGCCATCCCGACAAGCTGGCCGATCAGATTTCCGATGCGCTACTCGATGCATTTTTGGAGCAGGACGAAAGATCGCGCGTCGCGGTCGAGACCCTTTTGACCAGAGGCGTCGCCGTCGTCGCAGGTGAAGTGACTACCGACGGCTACGTTGATGTGGCGAAAACAGTCAGAGATACCATCACAGCCGCTGGCTATACCGATACCGACTACGGTTTCGATGGCCGAACCTGCGGAGTGTTGGTCGCCATCCAAGAGCAGTCGAGCGACATCGCCATGGGCGTAGACACCGGTGGAGCCGGAGACCAGGGAATGATGTTCGGCTATGCATCGGCGGAGACACCAGAACTCATGCCTTTGCCACTCTCGATCGCCCACGCCCTGACGCGACAGTCGGCGGAAGTCCGAAGAAAGCACCCCAATCTGGGACTGAGGCCCGATGCGAAGAGCCAAGTATCCGTCGAGTACGACGACAAAGGCATGCCCAAGAGGATTAACACGATCGTCCTGTCCCAACAGCATGGCCCTTCGCTCACCGCAGAGGGTGTTGCCGAGTTAGTTCGCACCCGGATTGTGGACCCGGTGCTGGCGGGCTACGAGCAGTACATCAACGGCGACATCACCTACCATATCAACCCGACCGGCCAGTTCATCATCGGCGGTCCTCAGGGGGACACTGGAGTCACGGGTCGAAAGATCATTGTCGACACCTACGGAGGAATGGCTCCGCACGGTGGCGGTGCGTTCAGCGGGAAAGACCCCACGAAAGTCGACCGATCCGCCGCCTACATGGCTCGCTACGTGGCTAAGAACGTAGTTGCCGGAGGCTTGGCTCAGCGTTGTGTTGTACAACTTGCGTACGCCATCGGCGTTGCCCAGCCAGTCGCGATCAATTTGGAGACTTTCCGTACTGAGACGGTTGATACTAGTGAGATTGAAAAGCGCGTTCGGAAGGCGTTCGATCTGTCTCCCAAGGGAATCATCGATCACCTTGGGCTCCTTAAAGTGAAGTACCTTCCAACTGCCAAGAATGGCCACTTCGGCCATGCCGCATTTCCTTGGGAGAACACGAAAGAGTCGGATCGCCTGAAGTAGCTGATTCGAATTTGCCTGAAATCCTTTGTGTCTTCGTGCCTTGGTGGTTCAAGTTTTCCAGAAGGGAGTCAACCACAAAGACACAAAGGGCCATCAAAAGCTGGGCGCGCTCGCTCAGGCAAAGGAGCCATTTCCATTACTCGAAGAGAACGCCAGACTCCCGAGCGGGCGGTGGCAGATTCAAGTGGCGATAGGCCAAATCCGTTACCGTTCTGCCTCGTGGAGTTCGCTGGATAAAGCCCTGTTGCAGCAAATACGGCTCGTATACATCCTCGATCGTCGTGGAGTCCTCTCCCGTGGTCGCCGCTAAGGTTTCTAACCCGACCGGCCCGCCGCGATACTTCTCGATCATCGATCGCAACAGCATTCGGTCAACTCGGTCCAACCCGACATGATCGACCTCGAGAGCCGTGCAGGCGTAGGAGACGATCTTCGCGTCAATGGAATCCATACCATCGACCTGGGCAAAGTCCCTGACTCGACGGAGTAATCGGTTGGCGATTCTCGGAGTTCCCCTCGCTCGCTTGGAAATCTCGTCGGCGCCATCAGATTCAATGGGATATCCAAGAATTCTCGCCGATCGTTGGATGATCCGATAGAGGGCATCGCTATCGTAATACTGGAAATGGGAGATGATCCCAAACCTATCCCGTAACGGCCCCGTAAGCAGGCCCTGTCTCGTAGTAGCCCCTACTACTGTGAATCTAGGAACATCCAGTCGGATCGACCTTGCCGCGGGTCCCTTTCCAATCATGATATCGACCTTGCAGTCTTCCATCGCAGGATACAGAATCTCTTCTACCGGTCGGCTTAGGCGATGAATTTCGTCGATGAAAAGAACTGCGCCAGGCTCAAGGTTGGTCAGGATGCCCACTAAGTCGCCCGGCCTTTCAACGGCAGGGCCCGAGGTGATGTGGACGATGGCATCCATCTCGTTGGCAATGATATGAGCTAACGTCGTCTTCCCAAGCCCTGGCGGGCCATACAGGAGCACGTGGTCGAGTGGTTCGCTGCGCTGACGGGCGGCTCGCAAGAAAACCTCAAGATTCGACTTCAACTGCTCCTGCCCGATAAACTCGCTCAGGCGTTTGGGACGCAGGGATTGATCGGCATCGCCGGGGATTGGAAAAGGCGTCAGTTCGTTTTCTCGATTCACTTCTTCAACACCCTCAACGCATGGCGAAGCTGCTCTTCAACCCCGTCCGCATTTTCTCTGGCTTCACTTGCCGCGATCTCGGCCTCGTTTCGCCGATACCCAAGCGCTAGCAAGGCATCCACAAGCTCATCCGTCGGTAAGGCAGGAACACGAACTACCGCCGCGGAAGCGACTCTGCGCGCAAACTGTTCCTCCCCTATTTTCTCGCGAAGCTCCAGGATGATTCGCTCCGCTAACCTCGGACCTACTCCTGGCGCTCGGGCCAGTGCGCGGGCGTCTTGAGCCTGAATCGCTCCGGCGACAGACTCAGAGCCGATCGAACCCAAGAGGGACAACGCAACCTTTGGCCCACATCCCTTAACGGTCAAGAGCAAATCGAAGAGGCGACGTTGGAAAGGCTCGACGAACCCATAAAGCGAGACTCCGTCCTCTCGAAACACCTGGCGAATTAGGAGCGTCACCTCGGAAAGAAGGGGCGGCATCTGAACCAAGACGGATTCAGGAACGAGGACTTCGTACCCTACGCCTCCGCACTCGACCACAACGAGGCTCCCCTCTTGATCCACCAACTCGCCTCGCAATCGTCCGATCATTCGCTTAAGTTACCCTGTGTCTACCTATTGACGAACCAGAGCAACCTAAGGATGCGACATCACATCAAGCTGTAGGGATCGACGTCGATGTTGACTTGAATGCCTTTCGGAGAGAACCCAACCAATGCCTCGCCGACCATCCGAGGGCTGGTGTCCTCGGCAAGTTTCACAAGCAGGTGCCGACGCCAGCGGTTATTGAGTCTTTCAAGCGGGCAGCTCGCCGGGCCGAGAACCGAAGACCGCTTTGAAATCACGCCTGAAATCATCTTGGCCGCATCATCGCTTGCCTCGGTGACTTGGGGGAGCGACTCGCCCGAGAACACAACGTTCACAAGTCTCACGAAGGGCGGGTACTCGACGAGTCTTCGCTCCGTCTTCAATGCTTCGAAGAACGCGGGGAAATCATGGGTCTGGGCCGTAAGGACGGAAATGTGGTTCGGGTTGAACGTTTGGATGACCACCTCTCCAGGCTTCGCCCCTCGGCCCGCACGTCCGGCAACTTGAGAGAGAAGCTGAAACGTCCGTTCGCTTGACCGGAAATCCGGGATATTGAGCGACACGTCCGCCGCGACAACTCCGACCAACGTTACGTTTGGAAAGTCCAGACCCTTTGCCACCATCTGGGTACCCACCAGGATATTCAAATCCCCTGATCTAAACGCCGCCAAGATGGATTCTAGGGCTCCCTTCTTCTTCGCGATATCGCGATCCAACCGGGCAATCCGGGCCGTGGGAAACAGTTCGGCGGTTGCCTCCTCCACCTTCTCGGTGCCTACTCCGAACGGCTTCATTCTCGTCCCTTGGCATGACGGGCAAG
>JACMJO010000001.1 GCA_014380605.1 Fimbriimonadaceae bacterium
GGCATCCTGTTCGATTCGCGTCCTCAGCCACCGAATGTGGACATCCACCGTCCGAGCCGATACGAAAGCGTCGCGCCCCCAAACCCGATCCAAAAGAGCCTCGCGAGAAAAAACCTGGCCCGCGTTTCGCGATAGGAAATACAACAGGGCAAACTCTTTGGGAGATAGGTTCAGCGACTTGTCGTCGATCCAAGCCTCATGGCTTCTGGGATCGATGCGAAGATTCCCGCGCTCCACAACTTCCTTCACCGGCTCGCCGGTCGCTCGCCTCAAAATCGCCTTCACTCTGGCCGCGAGTTCGCTGAGGTTAAACGGTTTGACGACATAGTCGTCCGCCCCAAGCTCCAGGCCCTTGATCCGATCCGCCTCGTCCGCCTTTGCCGATAGGAAGATAATGGGCGTCTGGCTGTCCCGCCGAATCGCCCGGCAGAAGTCGTACCCGCTTCGCTGGGGAAGCATGATGTCCAGGATCACCAGGTCGGGTTTGATCCTTCGGAACAGGCGCATCCCTTCCTCCGCCGAATCCGCGACGAAGGTTGAGAACCCTTCCTTGCGAAACTTGGTCTCTACCGTCTCCAGGATCGTGGGTTCGTCGTCAACGATAAGCAGCTTCATTGCGGCGGTCTCGGCCTCCCGTCGTAGTTGCTGTGCAAGCGCCATGGTATTAGTCCGTGCGAATGAGACCAGGGTTGAAATCCGCCTAGACTTTGCGGGCTCATAACAATCGGCTCTCCTCGCTTCATGAAGGTTCTATCCGACAAACGTTAAGGGATTGTAAACGTTTGCCGGATTCTCAATGATGCAGGACGTTTGGTGGCCCACTTCTTCCGCTCAAAGATGACATCCCCTCCTCCATTTCGCGGCCTCAGCCTCGCAATAGCCGGCAAGCTCGTTCGGAAATGGAGGAGGGGGCAGAGGGAGGAGGTCTCTCAAGTGGTTCGTCTTCGGGTTAATCCGGATCACCCCATCACCAATCACTCTTTCACCCGATCATCTGGTCTAAGGGGGTAGGGGGAGGAGGTTGGCTGCCTCCGGACGTTCATTTCAAGAGCCTTAGCCATCCACAAGCTCAGTCCTGAGGCTAATTCATCCCGCTAGTTTTAGTGGGAAGATGGATCGATTTTCTGGACCCAATCTGCTCCACAGATGGTTGACAAAACCGCGTTTCAAAACCTTATAGGTAAGGGAGCTTAGAGTTCGAAGTTGAGAGTGCAGAGTCCAGAGCGAGGTTTTACTCTCAACCCTCAACTTTCAACTGGTCCAAATTCACAACCAGAAAACAAACATGTCAGAACGCAGTAAAAAACGATGCAGAAAAATCCGCCTCAAATGAACCTAAAAAACCGGTCAAAACCAGATTCGAATTCGGTCGCAAATCAGTCGCGACCAGGTTCAAAATCGGTCGAGAAAAAACGCGCATCCTGGGACAATTACTTGGTGCCTATTCACCACCAGCGACAATTAGCTACCAGTCGCCATAATCTCGACGTTCGCCCGGGGAACCAAGACTTCGCCTTCGCCCTCGATGTTCGCCTTCAGGACTCGAACCTCGGTGCCCGACTCCACATGCTGAAGCTGGGCCGGAAGCTCCGTGACCGTCCCCAACTTGCCGAAGTAAGGTTCGCGGATAACCCGGATCTCCGTGCCGATCGTCAACTCGAACGCTTGCTTGGCAATATTGCTAACCGCCGTATTCGCCGGCAAAGGACAGATAACCTCTGGCCGGATGACGCCCGCTCGAATCTGAGTCGCGCCGTTAATGCTCGCGGTCTTGCCCTCCAGGGTTTTGAGAAGGTCGAAGGTTCGCTGAGCCATCTGAAGGTAGCCAAACCCTTCGGTCACCAAGACGGAAATCGAGATGTTCTCCTGCCCCGTGATTGCGACTCCAATGTCGTAACCGAGGAACTGGACAAGGTCGCTATCTTTCAGGCCTCCAGCCAGCAAACCCTTCACCCCAACCTTGGTCGCTTTGGTAAGGGCATCATAAGTGATTCCAGAACCGCCGACAAGGATCTTTCCGGCATCGGAATCTTGAATCGAGTTGGCATCGAGGATATCGGCCGGGGAATTGACCGCCACTCGAATAACGCCCGTCCGCTCGCCACCGACGCCAAAAATGCCCTGAATCATGGCGCATCGAGTCTCGATAATCGCGCCCTCTTCGGGCATAACCTCGGCGACCACGCCCTGAATGTAGGCCTTGATGTCGACCGGAATCGATGGCTCGCGCAAAAGCGCGTTTCCGGTGATCTCGGAAATAGACTCGATTGTTCCCTCGAATTCGCTTTCCGCAACCGGAGCCTTAAAGAGGCCAAAGAGCTTCTTGCCTTCGGCAACAACCTGACCCTTCTCGATCTTGTCGCCCGGCTGAAGCTTGACAATCGTGAGGACGTCTTTCGCGTCGACGCCAAGCTTCTCCGCGAGCTTGAGGGTCTGAAGGGGCCCGGGCAACATGGCCCGGGCGATCACTTGGTCGGGAGTGACCTGGTCTCCCTGCTTAACCAAAACCTCTCCCTTAATGGGAAGTCGACGAACCCGACGCACGGTAATATCGCCGCTGACGGTGAGCCCGGGTGTGTATGCGCTTGCCAATCCTTTGAACCTTCCTACATCGATCTTGTTGACCGACGGCAGATTTTACCGGACCGATTGTTAAGGACTGGCGATTGCTTTCCGAATCTCATCCTCGCGACCGGAGATTCTTTGTCTAGCCTCTTGGCTAGAGAAGGTTTGGGATCGCCAATCAGCTCGATCGGAGTGCTGGTCCAGAAGCTGATCCGCCAGCACGGATCGATGTTCCATTGGAATCCGATCCCACGACTCAATCAGAGTGGGAACAGCGTCGTTGCTCAGTTGGGTGAGATAGCCCCAGTCGATCTCCTCAGCCTTCTGATGCGAAAGGTTCCAGCGGGCCACAAACCGATCCGGATTGATGACGTTCAATCCCAGCACCATGCCCGCAAACGCCACCACCGCTCCGAATGCAAACCGATTGACCCGCCCCTTCAGTATCGTCATCGCAAACCAGCCAAACACACCAACGAGCCACACAAGCATCGCCGCCACATAGAGTCTAAGCGTCGTCAACCCAAACGATTCCATGTAAAGCTGCATCTTTATCCAAGCCGAGTGCATGACGAAGGTTAACAAAACCACGAGCACACTCGCCATGATCTTGTAGAGCCGCATCAATCGCTTGTCATCGGGATCGGCCAACGAGTGCAGTCCAAGCAGGGTAGGCAGTACCAGCCCGGAGACAGTTGCCAATTCAAAGAATCCTCGCCGAGCAAAGGTCGCAACGCCAAGTCCCTCGGTTGATCGGATCACTTCAGCGCCTCCTACGAAGTAGCGCCATTGGGTCGAGACGAAGAGGAGGAAAAGCAGATTGAGCGAGCCTAAGATGATCCCTACTTCGGTGGCTCCCAATCGAGGCGGGGCTTTTGGAGGGGCCATCGAGCTAACCGCAAGCACTGGGCTCGATCCGACGAAAGTTCGCCGCCACATTCCCGCCGCCATCCAGGCAAATATCCCGCCCGTGAGGCACATCTGGAAAATCGCCTCGGCATCAAAGCTAAAAATTCGCTTGAGCAACCCCTCGAACCCCGCGTCGGCATTAATGAACAGGGCGCCAAAGATCAGGACCAGCGGTGCGGCAAGAAGAAGCCCCCGACCGGCCGCCGCGAGCTTCTTGTCGCTACCGTTCTTGGGAATGGATTTCCAGTGAATGTCGGTCCACAGCAAGGTGAATGTGTCTATGAACGCCACAAACCAAGATCCAAGCGCTCGAAATGGGTAGTCGTAGACCGAGGCTTGGGAAATGGGCTTCCCGTCTGCCTTGATCGCGATAATGCCCACGAACAGAGCGACCATCATCAGGTTCATGAATCGAAGCTCAAGGGCATCGTGCCACGCAAAGAGAACGGAGAATAGAAGGATGCCGATCCATGGACAGTCTGCCCATGGATCACGCTTCACGACTGAAAATCGCCGAAGACCTTGCGAAACAGCGAATGCGGCGATCACAACGGCCGGAAACCCGATGCCCCAAGATGCTGTGGGAATGCATAAGGCGGCGACCAGGCCAACGACGGAGGCTCCCCAAATGACTGCAATCCCCGAGCGATGGGTTGTGCGAATCTGATCTGTGACGATTGCAGGGGCGGCCATATTTCGGAGAACGCTCATTCCGTTA
>JACMJO010000223.1 GCA_014380605.1 Fimbriimonadaceae bacterium
AGCTCGATCGCGCGCTTACCCAAGTGGAAGTCGGTGAATGGCTGATGCTGGACGACCAAAGCCATTCAGACGAAGTCGTACCACTTCCGACGCGAGAACTTTGGTTTGCCCGACTGGAGCCAGACCTGCAGGAGCTCCTTACACTCAACTTTCTCAAGAATAACGAGATCGCCCGCAATACCTTGGCGCTGCAAGCGGAGCGTGCGTCCCTCAGTTCGGAGCGCGATCGGCTTTTGGCCGCTCGCGATAGCCTTACTTCAGACTTCGACAGACTGGTTGCCGAGCGTAATGATCTTGTCTCGGAGCGCGGCGAACTTGTGAGTGGTCGGGAAACACTCGTTTCAGAGCAGGACCGCCTTGTCAAGGAGCGGGATAGCCTCATCGCGGAGCACGCCATGCTACACCGCAAGCTTCATCAATGGTTGGTATACGTCACTATATTGAGCATCGTGGCGGGGATCTTGATTTTCGGAGTAATGTTTACCCTGACGGGTCAAATGCAAACGGCGAAGGACGAAACGGAAACTGCGAAGGCTGAAACGGCAAAGGCAATGGCAGAAGCGACTCGCCTCCAGGGTGTCGAAAAAGAGATCCAGACGACGATAAGACTTTCTCAAGAAGAGCAAAAAACGGTGCAGTCTGAGTTGGAAAGGTTGAAATCGGTTGCCGCAGAACGAGACAAGGAATACCGAAATCAGATAATCGGCATCGCCCAAGCCCCTCTTCTGACTTCTTATAAGGCTTATCCCACCCAGGTCGACGTGGCCGCCATGCAGTTGCTAAAGCCTTTGAAGGGTGAGCTTTTTGATGCTGGCACCAGCGGTGTGATGCAGCTGGCTTGGGCCGGATATCGACGAGCCGAAGAGGAGCTCGATTCGATCAATTCTGCGTTTGATTTACTGATGAGCGTGAAGGATGTGGTGGGTGAACCAATGACCAAGTTGACTTTCCACAGCTTCTCGGCTCTCATCTATCCGCAGCGCGAAAGCATGAATTCCTTCGTTAGAGAGCTTCAAACTGCCGATTCTAGGACGCTGACGTCCACGCAGCTCTGCGAAGTGATTGCCCCTTGGCTGGAGAGATCCCTGCGGCCGTGGAAAGAGGACAATTCGCTACAAGCGCCTAGTTCCTTTGATCTCCAGATAGTATATGCCTTGCTCAAGCGTCAACGGCAACCGGATGCCGTGGTCGCGGAACACGAGAGCCAAGCTTCGTTGAAGTGGGCATTGGATCTGCTGGAGCTTATGACAGAGACGATCCAGCAGAGTGACGCAGAGAAGGTTGACTATGATCCCGTAGCGCAGGGGGAAAGATTTCGAGCGTGGCGGAATTTGTGTTGGGCTTGGCTGGCGCTGGGAGATTATCTGACCGCGCGCGGACTTATTGAAGAATGGCCTAATATAGAAGCTCCGGACCAAGCGATCAATCGATTGGCGGCGTTCACCAACACGAGCCCGCTTTGGGAGTGGGCGATGGGATTCGCGACTCGACCGAATGACCCGCCGCTCGATGCTCTTGGCGTGACCATCTTGAGAGAGCGCCTTCGCTTGCAACAGAAGCAGTTCGCCATCCGTACCTGGGCAAATGGCTGGCGAAATGGCCAATCAAATTCCGTCAAGCCTTTCTCGGACGGGATTACTCTCGACTCTAAGATCCTTCCGCCGCCCTATCGCCTTCGTGCCGAACTGCTCAAACACTTCGTTCTATACTTCAATGAGGACGATGCAAAACGTCTGGCCATCGGACCGGGTATTGCCGGGTATGTTTTTCGTCTGTGGAAGGGTCGTCCTCGTGCTGGGGTCGAGGAGTATTGGCCGGAAGAAGCTGCGCAGATCTTGGGTGATTTCACCACATTGCAATTTACCGAATACTGTCGCTATGGCGACTGGCCTGCTGCTAAGGCACTGTTGCGACGCGCTGACGTCATTCTCGCCCAATTGTTATCCGAATGGAAAGATACACGACCAAACTTCACTCATCGCATAGGAAAAACTGGTAAGACAAAGACACGTGATTCTGACGAAGTCATCATCCCCACTCAGGTGCACGGAGGCGACGCGGGTGTTCTTAACCTCGAAGTGGTCGTTCGACTCAAGGAGAGCAGGGTTTACATTCGCTCGCGTTGATTGTTCGCCCCCATCAGATCCTGCTCTGGTTCGTTGTACTCAGCAGCGTAGTAATCCCGTTAATGCTTCCCATGTAGTAGGGAGGGAACAATATGCGCCGCTTCTGGACTGGGCCTCAGAGGAACGCGAGCGCACAGACGGGCAGGGTGAAGTCGGTGTTGAGGTAGCGTACGTCACTCCGTCTTCACTGGACTGCCGGATACTCCCAGCCCTTGCGGTAGTCGCGACGGAGGAGCAGGTTCGCGGCTTCGTCGCCGGGGATTTGTTCCTTTTCGCCGTCCCATGCGATGCTGCGGCCGAGCTTCATGGAGAGCATGCCTAACAGGGCCAGGTTGGTGGAGAAGTGGATCTGGCCGATGTCACTAACGGGCGGGGTGCCGGTGCGGATGGAGTTGAGGAGATCCGCCCAGAGTTCGCGGATGTTATGGGAATCGGGCTGGCCGAGCTTGGCGGCCTCGGTGACGGGCGCGGCTTTGGAATCGGACGGATAGAAGGTCCAGCCTTTTTCCCAGCCCATGTGGAAGATGCCCCGGGTGCCGTAGAAGTAACAGCCGACGTTTTCGCCCTTGTCGGTGTTGTTAGCAGCAAATTGATGGTGCTCCCACTGGACGTCGAACTTGAGGAAACTGTGGGTGGCGAGCTAGTGGTCCGGGGCGTCGGTGGTTTGTTCCGTGTCGGTTAGA
>JACMJO010000224.1 GCA_014380605.1 Fimbriimonadaceae bacterium
GATCGCTTCATCTCCAGTCGAATCTCAAACCACGGCCAATCGCCAGGAACTAAAGCTCCTCCGAGTATTCCTGGCCGAGGCGACCCGAAAGACGGGAACGCTGGTAGTGACGCTCCCAAGCTTAGGCGCCGAGGAAGTAGTAATCCCCACAATCGAGAGCCTGGATACGAACAACCTGGAGGAGCACCTTCGCACTGTGGTTTCACGGATGCCCATTCCGGGACGACTCATCCGGCTAAATCTCCCGAAGGGATTAACCTGGACGGCAGACGAACTGCTCACGTACGCCAAAGCCGAAGCAACCTTGTTCAGGAAGCAACTCCAGGACGCCAGATCGGAGTATGTGGACATTCTTGGGCAATCCTTTACCAAGGACCAGGCCACACCCGCGATCGAAGCCCTGAACCTGCGACCGGTTTACGTCATCACTTATGGGAAGCCGTTTTTTGGCGGTACCTGGCAGACCACATACGGCAAGATGGTCCTTCAACAGCGTGGCAACAGAGTGACCGGCACTTACTCCACCGGCTCCGGAATCATCGAAGGTGTGGTAATGGGCACCGAGCTTCGAGTTACATGGCAGGAACCAGACAACGGCACCAGCGGCTTTGGCTCGTTTGTGATCTCCGAGGATGGGATGAGCTTCTCTGGCCCTTGGTACAACAACACTGACCTAGAGAATCAGGCCGGAATCTGGACCGGTACTCGGGCTTCCGAAGCCCAACGCGGAAAAACTACGAGCTCCAAGTCTTCAGGAACTTCATAAACTTATCGTGGTCGTGATGGTCGCCAGTTTCTAGCTCGCCCGTTCCCTGGGAATGCAGGAACTTGCCGTTTTTATCCAGCACGTATAGGTGCGGATAGCCTTCCGCGGCCGGGTACTTGGATAGCACCGCCTTGTTCTCGTTCTCTGGGCTGAAGTTGATCTTCACGACGACAAACCTCTCCTTGAGAACCTTGGCAACTTCCAGGTCGGTCTTGAAGAACTTGTCGAGCTTATGGCACCAGCCGCACCACTCGCCGCCAACATCCAGCAGGATGCGCTTGTTTTGTTTCTTGGCGAGGATCACCGCCTTCTGGATGTCCTTTGCCGCGTCCCGTTTAGGGTCGAACTTCTCGCGCGTTTCCGTCGGGACTTGAGTTCCCGCGCTTTGCGCCTTGACAATAATGGGAAGGGCAACGGAAGCAAAAACGCAGATTGCGAGAAGGGCAGAGATTTTCATGATCGTTGTCTAAGTTTAGACGTTTATCTTGGCTTAAAGGTAGGTTGTTGGAATGAAGCAAATTGAGCTTCTTGCTCAGATTCGCGATAGTTTGGTTGAAGGGCTATCCCCGGGGCGAATAGTTGAGCGAGTGGGTGGCTTCGTCTACCTCCGGCATGCAAGCGACTCGATGAAGTGGCTCAACCAAACCATTCCGGTGGGACCCGTTACCGAGGCGAATTTGGATTCGCTGCTGGTCAGATATCGAGAAACGGATCGAGTTCCGTTCTTTGAATTCTTTCCTGACCTAGCTCCAAACCTGCCGACGATGCTAGAGGCTCATGGCTTGACGAAGTTCAATGAGATGCCGATCATGACACTTCGACGAAGCGACTGGTCGAAAAAACCCTACGAAGAGCAAGCACATTCCGCCACTTTTGACGATCTAAAGCCTGGTTTTGAAGCATTGTCAGAGGCATTTGGCGGGCCCCTGCCGGGAGGCACAGAAGAGTTATGGCGGGCGATGGAAACCGGTAGGATTCTGGCGGCGGTTGGATACTGCGGCGACGAAATCGTGGCTATGGGACAGGCGGTCGGCACTCGAGAGATTCGAGAGCTTGCCGGAATAGGAACACGTGCTGCTTGGCGGCGGCAGGGTTTCGCGGCGGCAGTTATCGAGTCTCTGCTGGATCAGCATTTTTCTAGCGGAGGAGTCTTAGCCTGGCTCACGCCGGGAGATGACGGGGCAGAATCTGTTTATTCCGGGTGTGGATTCAAGTCCGTCGGGAAACAGGTCTGCTATGGAGTGCCAGATTAAGCCACTGGGCCTATCGATTTCGTCGCTCATGCAAGCATGAGAGTCTAAGGAACCACTGATTTGCGGTCTGAAAGGACCAACTTAGCAAAGGAGCCTTAGAATGAATCGAATCAAAACTACAATGATCGTGGGATCGATGGCGATTGCCGCGATCGCATCGGCACAGGGAATCAAAGTCACGGTCAATAATGATCCGGTCGGCTTTGATGGCGCGCAGCCAATGACGATCGGCAATCGAGTATTCGTGCCTCTAAGAGGCGTTTTCGAACAGATGGGAGCTTATGTCGATTGGGATGCCCAAACCCAGATGGTTACCGCCAACCGACAACAGACGAAAGTCCAGTTGAAGATTGGCGATTCCAGCGCATGGGTCGACGGTCGAACCATGATGATGGATGCGCCGGCACGGTTGATCCAGGGAAGAACGATGGTTCCCCTCCGATTCCTTAGTGAATCGCTGGGAGCGAGCGTTGAGTGGATTGCCCCGACGAGAACAGTCGAAATCATGACGTCGGCAGTGATTACCAATGAGCGAAACATTCCGCCCATCAATCGGACCGAGCTGCTTATTGAGGACGGAACCGTAATCCCGGTTATTCTCGATAAGGAATTGAGTTCCATGGATTCCAACGCAGGCGACAAGTTCACTGCGACCGTACGAAGCTCTGGTTCCGACTATGCAGGCTTGCCTGCGGGAACGAAAATCCAGGGAGTGGTTGTATCCGCGAAGCCTAAGGAAGGCCGAAATCCAGGCATGCTGGAGTTAGATTTCCGACGTGCCGTGCTTCCTGACGGCCGATCCATGGCGATTGACGGTTCTCTCATTGGACTCGACGCAAACAGCGTTGAGCGACGAGAGAATGGAACGTACGTAGCCAAAACCTCCAAGAAGGACGATAGGATCGTCTACGCCGGATACGGAGCCGGTGCTGGCCTCCTAGTTGGCTTGCTTACGAAGAAGCCACTGGAAGGAGCGGTCCTAGGCGGCGTTCTTGGCTATCTGTTTGGCGAAGTCCAACGAAACCAAGAGAGAGCGGCCGATGTCACCCTCAAGTCGGGAACCGAGTTTGGCGTTCGACTTGACCGAGACTTAGCTTGGCGATCTAGCCGATAAATTGCAGTTGCCGAAGCAGGAAAGCCTCCAGCACCAGCTGGGGGCTTTTTGCTTGCAATAACGATCTTTCTGTCCAAAAACGAAACTCTATCCATAGCTCTGCATGTACTATCCGGTCATGTGGGGCTTTCGATTTGCGATCGCGGCTATGGCCGTTGGATTGTCCGTTCTAACCTATGCCGAACCAGGGGCCTTTATGCTCGCTCCAGATATCTTCGGCGACCAAGTCGTGTTCACACGCGAAGGCGACATTTGGCTTGGCAACATCGCCACCGGGGACGCTAAGCGACTAACACGCTACGAAGGTCTGGAAACCCGGGCCCGATTTTCCCCCGACGGAACCCAGATCGCCTTCCAGGCGGCATACGATGGCGGAGGTAATCAAGTCTATGTGATGCCTGTGGGTGGCGGAGTTCCCAAGCGGGTCACCAACCGACTCAACTCAGCGGTCGTAGAAGACTGGACCCCCGATGGCAGGAAGCTCCTTTGCCGAGGCCCTGGCCCGGAGGGCGTTCCGGAGCCGTTTTTAGTCCCTTCAGCGGGTGGTGCCGAAGGGCAGATTCCGCTCCAAAAACTTGGCATGGGGCAAATCGGCACGGGCAACCGGCTGGCATTCTGCCGATTCACGGATATTGCCGGAGGAGCTTGGTTCCGATATAAGGGCGGATCTAAAAACGACATCTGGCTGGGCGATTTGGACAACATGGCATTCAAGAAGGTCTTCGAGTCCAAGACCCAGGCCCAATACCCGCAATGGATCGGCGACCGAATCTACTTCGTCCATGAGAACGAAGCAACCTGGACCATCAACTCGGTGGCTGGCACGGGTGGCTCGCCCAAGCGACACTCCGATCCCTCAAGCCAGGTCGTCTACGACCTTCAATCCGACGGCAAGCGATTGATTTACATCCGGGGCAACGGTCTCGAAGTCCTCGATCCTGCTTCCGGCAGGGCCACGCCAATCGAATTCGACCTCAAAAGCGATCGCATCCACATGCGCCCGACCCGAGTCGATGTGTCCGTTAATATGCCTTCCTACACAATCACCCCAACTGGCAAACGATTGATGGTGGAATCGCGGGGACAGATTCTGACGGTTCCCGTCAAGGAAGGGGAAGTTCGAGTGTGGAAATCGATGCCTGGAGTTCGTCTTCAACTTCCGGTCATGTCCCCGAACGGGAAGAAAGTTGCCTATGTTTCCGACGAAACCCGCGAACAGCAAGTCTTTGTCGCAGATGCTGATGGGTCCAATCCAAAGCAGGTGACAAGGGACTCTGGACGCCAGATTCTCACCTTGGCCTGGTCGCCTAGTTCGGATGTGCTTGCGGTCGGCGATAGTGAATCTAAACTCAGGCTTGTGAAGGCCGATGGGAGCGAAGATACGGTCGTCAGCCAGACGATCCGCAATGTAGGTCCGCTCGCTCACAACTTCTCGCCCGATGGCAAGTGGCTGGCCTACGTCCTGGAAAAGCCATGGACCAACCAGCTGGTCAATACGATCTTCTTTTACGACATTACGAATAAGAAGTCGCATCCTGTTACCTCAGGCCGATTCCGAGACGATGCGCCGAGCTTCAGCTCGGATGGAAGGTTCCTGGCGTTTGCTTCGTATCGGGCCATTCCCATGGCCGCCGATAACGTCTTCAGCCAACTGAATTCGACGCCGAGCGCGATGATCATGCTCGTGGCTCTCAACAAGGGCGTCATCTCGCCTCTGAGACCGAAAAACGATGAGGAGGATGCTTCGCCGGCGGCTAAACCGAGCGAGGATAAGGCGGTCAAGATCGACTTCGACGGAATCGAGAGTCGTGTTTTTTCGATTCCAGGTCTTGCGGGTCAGATCACGCAAGTCGAGGTCGTCGGGGATCGGGTCGTTTATGTCAATGCCAACCAAATCGGCTTTTATGACCTCTCGGCAAAATCGGGTGGAACGCTGACGTCGGGTGGCGGGTTTATGGTTTCGGCCGATGGCAAGAGCTTGATGACTCAAGGACCCCGAGTGGTTCCGGTTGGAGCCCGAGATTTGCCGCCGACTGCCGGAGCGGTCAGCACTCAGGGATTCAAGATTGAAATCGACCCACCCAAGGAGTGGGAGCAAGTCTTCTGGGACGCCTGGCGGCTTTGTCGAGACTACTTCTATGTCCGCAACATGCATGGAGCCGATTGGCCCGCCATCGGACGCAAATACGCGGCTTTGCTCCCCCATATCCGAGCTCGCAATGAACTGACGGAGTTGATCCGCTGGATGCAGGCCGAGCTTTCGGTGGGGCATTCTTTCCGGGCCGAGCCTCCCATCTTTACCGCGACGCCGGTGAGCACGCCTGCCTATCTTGGTGAGGAAACTGTCCCTGCCCAAGGGTTTCACCGGATCACTCGAATCTATGATGGCGACGGCATGTCGGCGCCTTCTCCGCTTCTGGAGCCGGGAAACTCAGTGAGCGAAGGCAACTTCATCATCGCCGTTAACGGCAAACCCGCTCCGGCGAGTATCGACTGGCGCGAGCTTCTGAGGGATCGGGCGGGGCAAGTGGTTTCCTTGTCGGTGAATAGCACGGCTAGTACCGCGGGAGCGCGGACGATCTATGTGAAGCCTCATTCGGCCGGGACGGAGCGGGCGCTTTGGGAGCGCGATGCGGTCAAGAAGCGACGGGAATACGTCGACAAGAAGAGCGGCGGAAAGGTTGGCTACCTCTATCTGGGCGGGTTTGTCGACCCGGATATGGAAGAGTTTGCCCTTCAGTACATCGGCCAATTGGACAAGGAAGGCATGATCGTGGATATTCGCGAGAACAACGGCGGCTATATCAGCGCGTCCATCGTGAACGTCCTCGCGAAGAAGACCTTCCTCCGTCGATCCCAACGCAATTCTCTGGAGCCTGGAACGCGGTATTACGATGCCTTCGAGGGCCACCTTTGCATGCTGATCAACGAGGACAGCTACTCGGATGGCGAGGGCGGTCCGGCCAATTGGTTCTATGCCAAGATCGGTCCCCTCATCGGCACCCGGACGTACGGCGCGCTCGTTGGGTCGGCTCCGATGTGGCCGCTGATGGATGGTGGCGGCGTTCAGGTTCCCCGGTATGGCAACTATCGCGAGGATGTCGGCTGGGTCGTCGAGGGCCCCGGGATGGCGCCGGACATCGAGGTGGATAACGATCCCAACCTCTACGTCAAAGGCGTCGATGCCCAACTGGATCGAGCGATCAAAGAGATGCTGGATCGAGCGGCGAAGAAGCCCCTGAAGAGGCCGGTTCAGCCTCCGGACCCGGTTAAGGTAGGACGAGGCGGCGGGTAATCCCGCCGTTTCGCCTTCGAATCTTAGGTTGTGGTGATTTGGCACCAGGTAATTAACCCTCGGTCGCGTTTTTTCTCGACCGATTTTGAACCTGGTCGCGACGGATTTGCGACCAAATTCGAATCTGGTTTTGACCGGTTTTTTAGGTTCAATTGAAGCGGGATTTTGTGTATCGTTTTTTACTGTGTTCTGACACTTCTGTTGTTTGGTTGTGAATTTGGACAAGTAGGGAGACTAGAGTCTAGAGTTGAGAGTCGAGAGTTGAGCGTGAAACCTCATTCTGGACTTTCAACTTCGAACTCTCGGCTCCCTTACTTATAAGGTCTTGAAACGCGGTTTTGTCAACCAGGCTTGAAGAAAATCGGGACTAGAATATCGATCCATCTTCTCGCATTTAGTGGGACGCATTAGCCTCAAGGTTGCGGTTTGTTGGATTCGAGGATTTGCCGTTTGCGCACCCTGAGGCAGACAAAGATTCACAGAAGAACTCGGACCGGATTTGTGCCCTAGGACCAGCTTCTACCCCCAACGTGTTGGGGGATAGATCTTACAGAGATCCCGCCAACACAAACACCAATGGCGCGTTCCAGTTGATGGCGGTTTCATTCGTGGTGTAGCTGGCGGCCACGTCCTGCCACTGCCGTGCGGGAGGGGGCGACGTCCGCCGGTCTGCATTAGGACCGCCTACGATCAGACCAGGCCAAGGCTTGGTCACCTTGTCCGCCGCGCTGGGCCGATGGTGTGGGTTCATCGCGTACTTGGACCCCACGTGGGTTACATAGCTCGTGTTGAACGTATTCCGGCCGAACAAGTAATGCACCATGTCCATCGCGCCGTTAAGGTAGCTAGGCTTGTCCTGAAACTTCCGGGCGATGAACAGCATCATCGCGTAGTTGGCCACCACGGCGTTGCTTCCCCAGTAGTATTCGTCGACCTTTAGCGGGATGCGATAGGCGTTCCCCTGGACCCGCTCGACGATATCATCCGCCGCTTTGATTGAGTCCGCCCGTATGGCTTCCACCGCCTTCGGATCCACGTCCTTCCGACCAGAAAGCGCATAGGTGTACATCGCCATGTTGGCAAGCTCCGGCCAGCCTTGCGCTTTTGCCCCATCCACCGTTGGAGTCCACTTCTTGTAGTTCGCCAGGAAGTAGTCGTGATAGAGCTTCTTGCCGGTGGTCCGGTAGAGCTCGGCGGCTGCCCAGAGGACCTCGTCCGCGGTATTGCTGTCGCCGTAGCCGCCCGTGTTGATCCCCTGCGGATTGCGGCCATATCGCACGCTCGGGTTTTGGGCTAGCCAACTCCATGCCCTCTCCGCCGAGGCGAGACACTTATCTGAATAACCTCGATCAAACCGCCGGTAAACCCGAGATGCGATGGCGCAGACCGCCGCGAAATCCCCCGTCGCGGTAGTGTTCTTGTAGGGCGCGGTTCCCGTTCCCACTATCAGCATCGGAGCCTTGTCATCCACCGGAAGGATAAACCCTGGGAAGTTCGCGGTTGTCGCCTTGTGCCAAACGCCACCGTCGTCATCCTGCATCGTGAGCATCCAATCCAGATTCCACTTGATCTCGGTGAGGATGTCAGGCACACCCTTCTTCGAATCCGGAAGCGCCAATCCGATGCCCCTGATCTTGGGCTCGTACAACTCGTACGTCCACAACAGCGTCCCCATCGTGATTCCGCAGTTAACGATGTAGCGTCCGAAGTCGCCCGCATCGTGCCAACCGCCCACGCACTTCCGCGTGCCGGTCTTGCCAGACGAAGCGTGGAACTCGGCGTCGGCAAGGTGACAAGCCTTGTAGTTGTATTCGGGAAAGTCGGGCGCCATGCTGACATCCACGCCGCACCGTTGTCCCAGGTAGGACCTCATAGCGATCCGATACACAGGCGCGAAAACGTCCTTCGCGATCCGGAATGTGTAGCTCTTTCCTACCCCTTCGATCTCCAGATAGTAGGCGCCGGGCGTTTTCACCGCGGAGAAGTCCACTGGCCGAACCAGATCGCCGGTCGAAGGATCGCTCACCGCGAATCCCACGGGAAACGTGCCCACCGCTTTATCCGTCCTGGCATCCTTGATTACGGCGGACTGGCCAGTCATGGCCACCACCATCGCGAACTTGGTCTCTTGCGGCAGGTACCCAACCTGGCAGACACGGATCTGATCGGACTGGAGCATGAGCGAGGAGGCGAGGATCATCCCAAGCATCCCTCTATCTTACGGGATATACCTGTATATCAAACCATAGCATTCTCGTTGGTTGGTCGAGCGCGGCCATGGCAACCATCATCTTCATGACGCTTTGGAGCGAAAATCGCTCGTTTCGTCGGGAGTAATGGCCGGAATGAGGCGTGATCACCGCGGCGCCCAAGTGCCCTTTGGCCCCGGCTTCAATCTGGGCTAATCTGGCTTCGATGGGAGAGGATTGGGCGAGGCTCGATAAGAGCAACAGGCTGAGAACCACGGGAACAAGTGTACCGAGTTGGTTGCCTCGGGGCATCAAGACCATGGATCGCTTTCATTTTCAACAAGGTCTTTGTACTCCGCTTTTTCCTTCGCTGTCGGTATCCTCATGACGCGCTGTGCGAGTGCCCGGACGATCTCGCCAAGTTGTTCCACTGCTTGGATCTCATACCTTCCCTCCTGTATCGCAAGCATTACGTTTCTGACGTAATCAGCGAAGAAGGACGGCATGCAAACCCTGTGAATATCCATCCATGAAGTGTATGCTTCCCTAGCTCCTAAGCGCCCCTCATAAATTTGATCGCACTCTCCTTTACAGACAGTTTTGACTTCGAATATCTTCTCGCTTTTGTCATCGTCGAGCTTCGATGCATATACGATCATTGCCATTTGACTGTCGATAAAGTCTATGTCTAGAAGGTCACGACCACAGACGTGACATCGAAGATCAATAACCTTGCCCCACAGCGTGGATAGCGGGCGCGTGGCCCCAAAGCTAGTTGGTAGATATCTTGCCATCAGCAGATTCCTAGAGTTAGCAATCAGAATTGACTCAATTATTCGGTGATCAAATATCCGGTACTCAGAAATGAGCTTCTTGTTTGCAAGGCGATCAAGTTCTGATATCAAGCCAGCCGATGGGATAGTTGAGTAGAAACCCAGAAATCCATCGGCTTCGAAGCCGCTAACGCGCTCTACGATGTTTATCTCGTCAGCGGGTCCAACAGATCGGTCTGAAGCTGCGAAGTGCTTGCAACTGACTAACCACCTAAATTCCGTATTCGCAATTGAGCCAGTGCGTCGCTCAATAACCAACATGTCCTTCCCACCGTCGGCTCCTCGGTTCGGAGGAGTCTCAATGTACAGGCCATACTCTGAAAGAAAGTCTCGGCAGAAGAGTTCGAATTGATCGCCGTCATGGGGAATTTCCTTGAAATCAAGCGAAGAAGGGTTATTTGTCATTTGGTTCTAGACGATACTAGAAACGTAAGTCGATGCCAAGTTTTGAACGCATTAAGTGAAACAACTCGGAGTAACTTACAGCTGCCTCTGAGCAAAGATCATTTGCTTTTGCAACCTCTTTCCGGATCTCTTCAATTCTTGGCGACAAATCGATCTCAATACTTGAGCCAAGCGAGTAGTTGCCATTGCCAGTCAAGCTGGTAAGGAAGGATACCGCGGACATCCCCTTGGCTAGGTCACCAACAAATTCCGCTCGAGCCGTCTCGAGGTCTGCGTCAAAAAACTGCATGTCCGGGTTATCACTAACATTAAGCAGTGAGAAAATGCCTTCAACGACGCTGGATTTATAGCTTGCCCATATGTCGTGATCTCGGAGAAAGTAGAACCCGCCGCCGCTGGTCATGTAATGATGGATTTCCGTCGCAATCCTTACATCAATTTGCCTGTGTTCTGCGAGATTGGCTGTCGGTGCGACAACTGCCACTCTCTTAAACCACTCGACCTTATGCTTTCGCAGTTCACTCCCGCTGTACTTAGTTCCTCGAGGGTGTTGTGCGTTGTAATGCTTGACGTCTGCATGGCAATCAAAGCAGAGCGGAATTCCGTTATCGGCGATGTTAGGGCCACCCTTCGATTCCTCAACGATGTGATGCACTTCTATGTTCACACCGCGAAACCGGTGACAGATACAGCAACTTCGCCGAGAAGCGACCATTAGATCCGCTTTGATGACTGAAGAGAACGGCATCTGCTGAAAGCTAATGTACCCACCTGCTTTGTCTGGGCAGCTGTCCTGGCACGCCTTTCAGTGTGCAGTTCTTTCATCCCTCCACAGCGAGGCTCGAGTTGTGGAGGGTATTCCTAGGTAACCGCAGTGGCATGACGGAGCGCTGACATTTTTCGGTTGCCACGCGTCCTAGGAGTGATGCTGGCAGCCGCTCTTCTTTGCACCGTCTCTGGAATCCAAGCTGGTGCGCCAAAACCTCCTAAGGGATTTAGACTGGCCTCTGATTTAGAAATGTGGAGGCTGGGGCCGATCGATCACATGGACGTCGACTACGAAGTGACTCTCGTCAAGGACCAAGTCCGGGTCGAGACTCGCGTCGAGTTTGTTGCCCGAGAGGACAGGGAGTGGAAAGCGAAGAAGCCGTCAAAGCCGAAACACTCGATCTTCCTGGGGCATGCCACTGGCACCTGGAGCATGGGCGTCGGAGCAAGAGTGGAAGATGGATGGATTCACGGATGGGACATGGGGGAGTTTGGCGGGGCACTCTATTGGTTTTCAAAGGGCGGCGAAACTTACAAGAAGATAGACGGCAGAAACACCGTGGCTGTGACCGCGACTAGCGAGGGCGTCTTCGCATTTCAATCGTTGGCTCATTTTATGTTCAGGTACTCGCGATTCATTAAGCTGGAAAAGGCCAAGGGGGCCTGGCAAGCTCGCCTAGTGACAGACCTACATGACTGTCCACAAGCGATCCTGTTTACTGGGAAGAGGTTCTTATACGTTGGACCTGAGTATGTGAGCACAATGAAGCTAGATGGGACTCAGCGCCTTGTCTACAGGTCGCCAAGAGAGATGAGAGCGGGCGGAATCTACCAGCGAAGGAACGGCGAGGTTTGGATTGGCAACTCAAGATCTGTCCTATGTTTGAGCCCTAAGGGCAACGGAGAATTCAAGCCCTACTGGTTCCGACCCGTCAAGCCCCGATAGGCGTAGCCTTCGCTGTGGAGGGTATCAGTTGCTAGCTACCTTGGGAACTTGGATCGACGCGACAATCTCTAGGAACAGCTTTCGGTCCGCTTCAACTGGCGCGTAGACAAACGACTGCATCGAGACATAGATGAACTCGCCGCTGGAGTTTCGAAGTGAGACGTCGTACTTCACCCTGACCTTGTCACTGCTCGGGAACATGACGAACGACATGAGATTGCCTCGATAATCCCCGACTTTCACTACGTCCTTGGCGTACTTGACCTCCCGCTCAAGAAAATCCTCTTCGCGGCGGGTATGCCACATGTTAAACCTCTGGAGCTCGCTTTCTGCCCACTTAGGATTCGTCTGTTGAGGTCGTACGTGTCTCTGAACAGAGATTTGTATCCGCTTCTGACCGGTCGAAGAAGCCTCTAGCCCAAAGCTGCCCCGCCCGTAGGTCCCATCCTTCGTAACACGGACGCGTTCCTTATCGCTGTTTTCCCAATGTGCTGGCACCATCACCGAGAACGCGCCGTTACCGAACTCCAAGTTTCCTGCAACATTGACCCGAACCATCTCCATTTTCTGGAGAGCCTGGGCAGGAGCCGCCTGAAA